>NZ_SMKB01000035.1:0-44563 GCF_004348575.1 Actinomadura sp. 7K534 | reverse complement strand
CCCCCGTCCTGGACGCGCCAGAGACCGTCCCCGACACGGCTCCCGACCGGCGGCCCGCGCCCGGCGGCACGGCCCCGTCCCCGACCCCGTCACCGTCCTCGGGCGGGACGCCGTCCCCCACCGGGATCCCGGCTCCCGGCGAGGCGCCGTCTCCCGGCGAGAGGCCGGCCGGCTCCGGGAACCGGGCCCCCGGCAGGGCGTCCTCGCCCGGCGGAACCCCGGCGAAGCTGTTCGACCCCGCCGAGTCCGACCGGTTCAAGGAGCGCTGGCGGGACGTGCAGTCCGCGTTCATCGACGACCCCGGCGACTCCGTGCGCAAGGCGGACGACCTCGCCTCCGAGGCCGTCGACGCCCTCGGCCGCGCGATCGCCGAGCAGCGGCGCAGGCTCTCCGAGGGGCTGGCGGACCGGGACGACGCCGACACCGAGCGGCTCCGGCAGGCGCTGCGCGGCTACCGCGACCTCCTGGACCGCATCTTCGCCGCCTGAGCGGCCCTGACCACGACGAGCCGGGCGCCCCGCGTCGCCGCGGGGCGCCCGGCTCGCGTGCGCCCCGTCCTGGGAGATCATCGACGGCTTCACCTCCGCCCGGACTCGTCAGGAGCGGCGCGGGGGTGAATACTGAATCTCATTCGGTAAGCCCCCTGAGCGGAGGACCAACGGTGTCGGAGACGTACTCGATGACCATCGACGGCCAGGCCGCGGACGCCCCCGCGACCTTCGGCGTGATCAATCCGGCGACCGGGGAGGTGGCCGAGCAGGCGCCCGACGCCTCCCGGGAGCAGCTCGACGCGGCGATGGCCTCGGCCCAGGCCGCCTACACGGAGTGGCGCCGCGACGAGTCCGCGCGGCGCAAGGCGCTGCTCGCCGCGGCGGACATCATGTTCGCCAAGTCCGAGGAGATCGGACGCATCCTGACCCTGGAGCAGGGCAAGCCGCTGGGCGACGCGACGATGGAGGTCGTCGGCGCGGGCGTGTGGCTGAAGTACTTCGCCGACCTGGAACTGCCCCGCGAGGTCATCCAGGACGACGACAACGCGCTCGTCGAGGTCGTCCGCCGCCCGATGGGCGTCGTCGCGGCGATCACCCCGTGGAACTACCCGCTGCTCCTCGCGATCTGGAAGCTCGCCCCGGCGCTGCTCGCCGGCAACACGATGGTGCTCAAGCCGTCCCCGTTCACCCCGCTGTCCAGCCTCAAGCTCGGCGAGGTGCTGCGCGACGTCCTGCCGCCCGGCGTGCTGAACGTCGTCACCGGCGGCGACGAGCTCGGCGCCTGGATGACCTCGCACGACGTCCCGCGCAAGATCAGCTTCACCGGCAGCGTCGCCACCGGCAAGCGGGTCGCCGCGGCGGCGGCGCCCGACCTCAAGCGCGTGACGCTGGAGCTCGGCGGCAACGACCCGGCGATCCTGCTGGACGACGCCGACCCCGCCGCCATCGCCGACAAGCTGTTCGGGGGCGCGTTCCAGAACAACGGCCAGGTCTGCTCGGCCATCAAGCGCGTGTACGTCCCGGAGGCGCTCTACGGCGACGTGGTGGACGCCCTCGCCGAGCGCGCGAAGGCCGCCAAGGTCGGCGACGGCCTGCAGGAGGGCGTCCAGTTCGGGCCCATCAACAACAAGCCGCAGTTCGAGCGGGTCGGCGAACTGGTCGCCGACGCGCTCGCGGGCGGCGCGCGGGCGGCGGCGGGCGGCAAGCCCGTCGACGGGCCCGGCTACTTCTTCGAGCCCACGATCCTCGCCGACGTCGCGGACGGCTCCCGCATCGTGGACGAGGAGCAGTTCGGCCCCGCCCTGCCGATCATCAAGTACACCGACGTCGAGGAGGCCCTCGCCCGCGCCAACGGCACCCACTTCGGGCTGTCCGGCTCGGTGTGGAGCGCCGACGCCGACCGGGCCGCCGAGATCGCCGGGCGGCTGGAGTGCGGCACCGCCTGGGTCAACACGCACCTGGCGCTCGCCCCGCACCAGCCGTTCGGCGGGTTCAAGTGGAGCGGCGTCGGCGTCGAGAACGGCCCGTGGGGCCTGTACGGGTTCACCGAGATGCAGGTCGTCCACCGCTCCAAGCACTGAGCGGGTGAGGACGTAGGGGCCCGGCCTCCGGCCGGGCCCCTACACCATTCCGGCGCGTACTTCCTGTGCGTGAGGTCACGACTTCGAGTCCGGAAAGTGATAGGGCCACTACTGGTGGTCGGCCGACGGAATGGGACACTTTCTGGGGCGGGCTCGTGTCACCGCACCGCCGACCGTGGAGGCACGGATGCAGACCTGGGACGTCATGCGCCGGGACGACATCGGCAACACGTTCCATGTGGCCGCGCACGACTCGCGTATCTCGGCGCTCGCGCAGGTCCTCGTCTTCGAGAGCGGCGTCCGGCACCGGCAGACGTACTGGGTCGAGGGCCCGCCCGGCCCCGCCGTCCGCACCAACCGGGACCTGTACCTGGTGTTCCTGCAGCTCGGCCAGGAGGCCAGGGCGGCGTCGTGGTCGCTGTCGGCGTTCCTGCGCTCGCTGTGGAAGGTCGGCCTGCCGCTCGCCGACCGGCCGGACCTGGAGCCCGACGACGTCGCGGCGATGTTCGCCGCGGCCGCCACCACCCCGCCCGCCGACTTCGACCCCGCCTGGAGCGGCAAGGACCTTTCCCTGCCCGGCGACGAGCCCGAGGGGTACGCCGACTGGGAGCGGGTCCTGCTCTCCCAGATCGCCGACCTGGAGGACTTCCTCACCGCTCCCCCGGGCCCGCGCGCCCGGTTCGGCGTGGACGCGCCCCGCCCGCCCGGCTCCGGCGCCCGCGCCACCCCGCCGCGCTGGTACAACTTCGACCCGGCCACCTACCTCGAGTGCGCCGTCGCGGGCAGCCTCGGCGGCTGGGACGCCGCCGACGGCGCCCGGGTGCCGCTGCCCGCGCGCCCCGGAGATCCCCCGGCCCGCTCCTACGTCCGCACGATCACCACCATGACCTGGGGCGATCTCGCCAGGATCGCGGTGTGCGGGCAGGTGTACGAGTAGCCCGTTCTGTCCGGCCCGCGTGGTAGGACTGGACGCATGAGCGAGAGGCCGGTCCAGTTCAGCGACCGGGGCGGCTGGTGGCTGGCGCAGGCGCGGCCGCATCCCGCGCTTCGCGCGTTCCTGCGCTCGTACGACGGGTACTGGGAGACGCTGGCGGCACCGTCCCGGCGGCGCACCGTGCCCACCCGGACCACCGTGACGATCATCAATCTGGGTCCGCCGCTCTACCTGGAGGTCCCCGGTTCCGGCGGCCGCGTCCACGGCTCGTTCGTCGCCGGTATGCACGACGGGCACGGCATGTACCGCAGCCCCGGCGGGCAGCGGGGCATCCAGCTCGACATGACCCCGCTCGGCTCCTACACGCTGTTCGGCGTCCCGCTCGCCCGGTTCACCAACGACGCCGTCGACCTCGCCGACCTGCTGGGCCGCGGCGCGCAGATGCTCGTGGAGCGGCTGGCCGCCGCCCCCTCGTGGGGCGAGCGGTTCGACCTCCTCGACGACTTCCTGCTGCGCCGCCTGGCGGACGGCCCCGCCCCCGACCCGGAGGTCGCCCGGGCGTGGCGGCTGCTGAACCGCGACCTCGCCGTCACCGTCGCCGACCTCGCCGCCGAGGTCGGCTGGAGCCGCAAGCACCTCACGAACCGGTTCCGCGAGCAGGCCGGCCTGCCGCCGAAGGTGATGGCCCGGGTCCTGCGGTTCCAGCGCGCCGTGGAGCTGCTGTCCGGCGGCACCGGCTTGGCGGACGCCGCGTCCGCCGCCGGCTACTACGACCAGGCGCACCTCAACCGCGAGTTCCGCGCGCTGTCGGGCTGCACCCCCACCGAGCTGATCGCCGGGGAACGGCCGGCCGGCGCGGCCCGCTAACCCTGGCGCACTCCCCCGCCGAGGTTCATCACGACCACGCCCACCACGATGATCACCGCGCCGGCGATCGTCACCGGCTTGACCTGCTCCTTGAACAGCAGCACGCCGCCGGCGAAGGCCCCGACCGTGCCGAGCGCGGACCAGATCGCGTAGACCGGCCCGACGTTCAGCGACAGCAGCGCCCGCGCCATCAGCACGAAGGAGACGAGGTAGCCGGCCACCACGATGACGGACGGCCAGAGCCGGGTGAAGCCCTCGGAGGCGCGCATCGCCAGCGTCGCCGTGACCTCGAAGGCGATCGCGAACGCGAGCAGGACGAACGGCATCAGCGACCTCCGCCGTGCTCGGCGGCGATCGCCTCGAACACCGCCGTGTCCGCCTCGAAGGGCGTGCCGGGCCGCGGCCAGTGCAGCACGATCTCGGTGACGCCGAGTTCGGCGTAGCGGCCCGCGAGGTCGGCGAACGAGCCGGGCGACGCCAGCCACGGCTCGTCGGAGAAGCCCGTCAGCAGGATCCGTTCGGGGATCTCGCGGCCCTCCGCCTGGCAGGCCGCGTCGAGCGCCGCCAGGCGGGAGCGCACCGCGTCCTGCGGCCCCGTGCCCTCGGCCGCGCCGGTGGTGACCCACGCGTCGCCGTGCCGCGCGGCGACCCGCATGCCGCGCGGCCCGTTCGCGGCGATCACGAACGGCACGCGCGGACGCTGCACGCAGCCGGGGTCCTGGACGACCTCGCGGGCCGAGTAGTACGTCCCCTCGAACGTCGTCTCCGGCCCGCGCAGCAGCAGGTCGAGCAGCTCGACCCACTCGGCGAAGCGGGACGCGCGCTCGCGGGGCGTCCAGTCCGCGCCGCCGAGGACGCCGGCGTCGGAGGTGCGGCGCAGGCCGCCCGCGCCGATGCCGACCGTGAGCCGCCCGCCGCTCACGTGGTCGACCGTCCGGACGGCGTGCGCGGTCGGGACGGGGTGCCGGAAGTTCGGCGAGGTGACCATCGTGCCGATCCGCACCCGGGAGGTGACCGCGGCGGCCGCGGCGAGCGTCGTGTACGCGTCGTACCAGGGCGTCGCGCCGCGCCAGGCGATGTGGTCGTACACCCACGCGTGCCGGAACCCGAGGTCCTCGGCGCGCCGCCACAGCTCCCCCGCCTCCGGCCATGACCGCATCGGCCACATCACGGTGCTGATCCTCGGTGTGGTCACCGGTCTCCTCCGCTCCCCTGTCCGGCGCCCGGGAGGTCCCGGGCGGATCGCCGCACCAAACTAGACGACGGGCGGGTGCGCGCGAGCCAGTGGTGCAGCGCCCACCACCAGTTCGCGGCGCGGGACACCGCCGCCCCGGACGACGGGTCCAGCAGCGGGCGCCCGGTCAGCTCCTGCAGGCGCCGGATCCGGTACTTCACGGTGTTGCCGTGGACGTGCAGCGCGGCGGCCGTCGGCTCGATCCGCCCGCCGTGGTCGAGGTAGGCGAGCCCCGTCTCGGCGAGCTCGACGTGGAACGGGTCGTCGGGGTCGAGGCCGGCCGGCAGCTCGGCGGCGAGCAGCCCGCCCAGCTCCGGCTCCGCCTCCATCGCGGTGAGCAGCGCGAGCTCGGTGAGCCCCCGCAGGCCCGTCATCCCCGCGGCGGCGCCCGCGTGCAGCGCCCGCCGCCCCAGCGCGTACATCGGCGCGATCCCGGCGGGCGGCGCGGGCGGCGCGGCCACCAGCAGCGGGCCGGCCGGCCGGCCGGCGATCGTCCCCGGGTCGGGCAGCCGCGCGACCAGGGCGGCGAGCCGGCCGTCGACCAGCCCGCACAGCGCCGTCCCCGCGGCGGCCAGCCGCGACTCCAGCCGGGCCGCCACCGCGGGGTCGCTGACGTCGGAGACCACGCAGTGGTAGGCGCCGGACGGGTCGAGCGGCGCGAGCACCGGGACCGCCTCGCCGTGCAGCAGCTGCCGCAGCATCTGCACGCGGCCCTCCCGCACGGTGCGGGCCATCTCCAGCTCCGCGACCCGGTGGGCGTGCACCATCCGGTGGACGAGCGCGGTGGTGATCTCGTCGATGCGGGTGACGCCGTCGAGGAGGACGGCGTCGGGGACGCCCAGCCGGCGGCCCTCGGCGATGAGCGTCCGGACGAGGTGGGCGCGCCCGGCCTGGAACCCGTCCAGGAACGCCGCGACCGGCACGCCCTGCCGCGCCCGGTCCGAGCCGAGCCGCTCGGCCGCGGCCAGCACGTCCTCCCCGGGGCCGCCGCTGCGCAGCGCGGCGGCGACCCCCCGCACCAGCGCGCGTGTGTGCCTGCGGGTCTCCTCCGCCGGCAGGGCGGCGACCAGTTCGGACTTGCTCCGGGCGGCGCGGACGGTCTCCTCCAGCACCGCCGGGTCGTCGCTGTGCTCGATCAGCAACCGCAGGAACCGGTCGCTCGCGCTGGCGTCCATCGCCCCATTCTGCGCCGTCGTTGTCCCGGACGGACAATCGGCCGCGCGGGGGTTGGACGGCCCCGGTCTAGCCGGGACGCCGGACGATGGTGTTCGGTGGTCCCAAAACACCCAAGGAGTGCGCCGATGTCGGATGAAGACGAGTTCCTGGAGAAGCTGCCGACCGACCTGATCTTCCGGCTGCCGCCCGCGTTCGACGACGTGGCCGACGAGCGCCGGCACCGCAAGGAGCGCCTCACGGCCGCGCTGCGCATCTTCGGCAAGTTCGGCTTCGAGGAGGGGGTGGCCGGGCACATCACGGCCCGCGACCCCGAGCGCACCGACCACTTCTGGGTCAACCCGTTCGGCATGTCGTTCAAGCACATCAAGGTCAGCGACCTCATCCTGGTGAACCACCAGGGCCAGGTCGTCGAGGGCCGCTACCCCGTCAACGAGGCGGCGTTCGCGATCCACTCGCAGGTGCACCAGGCCAGGCCGGACGTCGTGGCCGCCGCGCACAGCCACTCCACCTACGGGCGGGCGATGTCCGCGCTCGGCCAGAAGCTGGAGCCGATCACGCAGGACGTGTGCGCGTTCTACCAGGACCACGGGCTGTTCGACGACTACACCGGCGTCGTCACGGACCTGGAGGAGGGCAAGCGCATCGCCGCCGCCCTCGGCGACACGAAGGCCGTCATCCTGCGCAACCACGGCCTGCTCACGGTCGGCGACACCGTGGACGCCGCCGCCTGGTGGTTCATCACCATGGAGCGCTCGTGCCAGGTGCAGCTCCTCGCCAAGGCCGCCGGGCCGGTCGTCCCGATCGAGCACGAGAACGCCGTCCTGACGCACGGGCAGATCGGCAACGACCTGGTCGGCTGGATCAACTACCAGCCCCTCTACGACCAGATCACCCGCGAGCAGCCCGACCTGTTCGAGTGACGGCCGGGTGAGGGCGCCGGCCGGCCCGCCCGGCCGGCGCCCTCAGCGCTCGGTGAGCGGCAGCAGCACCCGGAACCGGGTGTCGCCCGGGAGCGACTCGACGCGGATGTCGCCGCCGTGCCGGCCCACGACGACGCGCCAGGAGATGTCGAGGCCGAGGCCGGTGCCCTCCCCGACCGACTTGGTGGTGAAGAACGGTGTGAAGATCCGGTCGAGGTTCTCCTCGGGGATGCCCGGCCCGGTGTCGCCGATCTCCACGACCGCGTGGTCGTTCTCCGCGCCCGTCCTGATCGTGAGGGTCCCCGAGCCCCGCATCGCCTGCAGCGCGTTCACGATCATGTTCGTCCAGACCTGGTTCAGCTCGGCCGCGAATACCGGGACGGGCGGCAGCGACGGGTCGTAGTCGGTCTTGACCGCGACGTCCGGGCCGATCTTGCGTTTGAGCATGGTGAGCGTGCTGTCCAGCAGCTCGCGCAGGTCGGTCCGCTGGTAGCCGGCGCGGTCGAGCTGGGAGTACTGGCGCGCCGAGTCCAGCAGGTTCGTGATGCGCCCCATCGCCTCGGAGATCTCCAGCTGCAGCTGGGCGACCTCCAGCACCTCGGCGAGCCAGCGCACCGCCGCCGGCAGGTGCTCGCCCGCCGCCCGCGCGACCTCCTCGGCCCGCTCGACGTCGGCCCCCGCGGCGACGAGGCGCGGCGCGAGCTCCCAGGCGTCCGGGACGCCGTGCTCCTCCAGCCAGTCGCCCAGCTCGTCCTCGGCGTCGCCGACCTCCAGCGGGCTGCGGCGGGCGCCCGGGCGCGGGAGCGCGGGCCCCAGCCGGGCGAGCGCGCTCAGCCGCGTGCAGTCGACGCCCTCCGCCGCGAGGTCCGCCAGGCCGGCCTGCGCGCCGAGCAGCCGCTCGCCGAGCTCGTCGCTGGCCCGCGCCGCCGCGGCGGCCGGGTTGTTCAGCTCGTGGGTGAGCCCGGCGGTGATCCTGCCGAGCGCGGTGAGGCGCTCCACCTGGTCGACGACGCGCCGCCCGGTGGTCATCCCGAAGAACACCCCTTCCAGCAGGTGGGTGGCCATCGGGAACCACTCGCGGACCGCGTGGGCGAACTTGCGGGCCGGCAGCGCGAACATCCGGCTGGGCCGCGACGCCAGCAGCGAGTGCTGGTACCGCTGCTCGATCTTGTCGCCCAGGTACGCCTGGACGGCGCCGCCGTAGGTGCCGGGGCGGGAGGTCCGGCTGACCTCCATGACGTGCCCCCGGACGTTCTGGGTCATGACGATCTCGCCGTCCAGCAGCACGTAGAAGAACTCCGCGGCCTCGCCCTGCGGGCAGATCACCCCGTCGGCCGGATACTCCTCGATCCTGCCGCACCGCGACAGCCAGCCGAGCTTGTCCTCGTCGAGGTCCTCGAAGAGGAACAGCCCGCGCAGCTCCTCCGGTGACACCGTTGCGCTCATGCCTGCTC
Source organism: Actinomadura sp. 7K534 (assembly GCF_004348575.1). Classification (NCBI taxonomy): domain Bacteria; kingdom Bacillati; phylum Actinomycetota; class Actinomycetes; order Streptosporangiales; family Thermomonosporaceae; genus Actinomadura; species Actinomadura sp. 7K534. Next base: position 35,907 of record NZ_SMKB01000035.1, on the reverse strand, counting down.
CAGGTAGCGGTGGACGAGGGCGACGGCCATGGCGCCGTCGCCGACCGCGGAGGCGACCCGCTTCATCGACTCCGCGCGGACGTCGCCCGCGGCGAACACGCCGGGGACGCTGCTCTCCAGGTGGTAGGGCTGGCGGGCGAGGGGCCACCCGGCGGGGCGGCGCCCCCCGGCGACGAGGTCGGGCCCGGTGAGCACGAAGCCGCGCGCGTCGCGCTCGACGAACCCGTCCAGCCACCCCGTGCGGGGCTCGGCTCCGATGAAGACGAACAGCCAGTGCGCGTCGATGGTCCGCTTGCCGGCCGCCGAGGCGAACGTCAGCCGCTCCAACCGGCCCGCGCCCTCCGCCGCGCACACCGTCTTGCCGGTGTGGACCTCGATGTTCGGCGTCTCCGCTATCTCCTGGATCAGGTAGTGGGACATCGACGCGGCGAGGTCGTCCGCCCGGACGACGATGTGCACCTTCTTGGCGTACCGGGCCAGGTGGACGGCGGCCTGCCCGGCGGAGTTGGCGCCGCCGACGATGGCGACCTCCTCGTTCTCGCAGGCCGGTGCCTCGGTGAGCGCGGAGCCGTAGAACACGCCGCGGCCGACGAAGTCGTCCACGCCGTCGGCGTCGAGCCGCCGGTAGGAGACGCCGGTGGCGAGGATGACGGCGTGCGCGGCGATCTCCGAGCCGTCCGCCAGCCGGGCCACCCGGGCGGTGCCGCGCGACTCCAGCGCGGTGACCTCGCCGGCCTGGAGCAGCTCGGCGCCGAACCGCGCGGCCTGCCGCCGGGCCCGCTCGGCGAGCTGCGTCCCGCTGACCCCGTCGGGGAAGCCGAGGTAGTTCTCGATGCGCGAGCTCTGCCCGGCCTGGCCGCCGAGGGCGTGCCGCTCCACCACGACCGTCCGCAGGCCCTCGGACGCCCCGTACACGGCGGCGCCGAGCCCGGACGGCCCGCCGCCCACGACGATCAGGTCGTAGAACCCGGTGGACGGGCTGCTGGCCAGCCCGATCGCCGACGCCAGCTCGGCGTCCGACGGCGCCGACAGCGCCGACCCGTCCGGCGTGACGATCAGCGGCAGCTCCGGGTCGCCGGCCGCGGCGGCCAGCCGGGCGCCCTCCGGGTCGCCGTCCAGCAGCCAGGTGTAGGGCACCTGGTGGCGGGAGAGGAAGTCGCGGACCTCGTAGCAGCGGGCCGACCAGCGGTGCCCGACGACGCGCAGCTCCCCCGGCGGGCGCCGGTCGGTGCGCGCCCACGCGTCGAGCTGCGCGTCGATCACCGGGTAGAGCTTCTCCTCCGGCGGGTTCCACGGCTTGAGCAGGTAGTGGTCGAGGTCGACGACGTTGATCGCGCGGATCGCGGCGTCGGTGTCGGCGTAGGCGGTGAGCAGGACCCGGCGGGCGTACGGGTACAGGTCCATGGCGCGTTCGAGGAACTCCACGCCGGTCATCCCGGGCATCCGGTGGTCGGCGAGCAGGACGGCGGTGTCGTCGCCGCGCAGCCGCAGCCCGGTCAGCGCCTCCAGGGCCTGCGGGCCGGACTCGGCGCGCACGATCCGGTACGACCCGGCGTACCTGCGGCGCAGGTCGCGCGCCACGGCGCGGGACACGCCCGGATCGTCGTCGACCGTCAGCAAGACTGGCTTGGACAAGGTGTCTCCCTCGTTCCCGCGTACCCCTCGGAAAAAGCCTACGTTTCCTTCGGCGGCCCCGGGCACCCGGCGGCCCCCCGGCATCGGCCATGATCGGGGCATGGACCTGCGTGTTGCGCTGATCGGATACGGCACCGGCGGCTCGGTCTTCCACGCCCCGCTGATCGCGTCGGTGCCCGGCATGCGGCTCGCCGCGGTCGTGACGGGGAATCCCGGGCGGCGGAAGGCCGTCCTGGAGCGGTACCCCGAGGCGGAGGTGTTCGACACCGCCGACCGGCTGTGGAGGGCGCCCGAGGGCTACGACCTGGTCGTGGTCGCCGCGCCGAACCGGCAGCACGTGCCGCTGGCCAGGGCGGCGCTGACCTCGGGCGTCCCCGCCGTGGTGGACAAGCCGGTCGCGGCCTCCGCGGCGGACGCCCGGTCCCTGGCCGCGCTGAGCGTCGTCCGGGGGCTGCCGGTGTTCCCGTTCCACAACCGGCGGTGGGACGGCGACTACCGGACCGCGCGGCGGCTGGTCGGCTCCGGCGCGCTGGGCGACGTCCAGCGGTTCGAGTCGCGGTTCGAGCGCTGGCGCCCCGAGGTGCGGCGGAGCTGGAAGGAGAGCACCGACCCCCTCGACGCGGGCGGCATCCTGTTCGACCTGGGCTCCCACCTCATCGACCAGGCGGTCACGCTGTTCGGCCGGCCGGACCGGGTCTACGCCGAGGCCGACACGCGCCGGCCCGGAGCGGCGGCCGCCGACGACGTGTTCGTGGCCCTGTCGCACCCCGGCGGGCAGCGCTCCCACCTGTGGATGAGCGCCACCGCCGCGCACCTCGGCCCGCGGTTCCGCATCCTCGGCAGCCGCGCGTCCTACACGGTCTCCGGCATGGACGAGCAGGAGGAGCAGCTCCGCGGGGGCCTCACGCCCAAGGACCCCGGCTACGGCATCGCGCCGCCGGAGTCGTACGGGCTGCTCGGCACGCCGGGTGAGCAGGCCCCCGAACCCACGGCCCCCGGCGCGTACCAGGACTTCTACGCGGGCGTCGTCCGCACCCTCCGCGACGGCGCGCCGCCGCCGGTGACGCTCGCCGACGCGATCACCGGCCTGGAGGTCATCGAGGCCGCCGGCCGCTCCGCCCGGGAGGGCACCGTCGCGGCCCTGGACGGTCAGTAGCGCAGGCCGGTCAGTAGCGCAGGTCGGCCAGCACCCCGTAGTGGTCGGACGGGACGACGCCGTCCACCGGCCGCTCGCCGAGCAGCTCGCAGCGGACGGGGTGGCCGGCCCCGCCGGCCCGCGGCCAGGCCGAGAAGACGTAGTCGATGCGGCGGTCGGGCCACAGCACGGGCCTGGTCCAGTGGTTGGCCCTGCTCCAGGTGTACCCGGCGGTCCCGTCACCGGCCGTCTCCCAGGCGTCGTAGAAGACCACGCCCGGCGCGGTGACGGCGGCGCGGCCGGTCAGCATGCGGATCTCGTCGGAGTCGGGCGCCGCGTTGAAGTCGCCGCACACCGCGACCGGCGCGTCGTCGCCCGCGACCTGGCGGACGAACGCGCCGAGGGTGCGGACCTGCTCCTGGCGCTGCGCGCTGTGGCCGAGCCGCCACCCGAGCGCGGCGCCGAACACGTGCAGGGGGCCGCGCGGCCCGTCCACCCTGGCGTGCACGGCGAGGCCGGGGTCGGTGGCCGTGGCGGGGTGCTCCTCGTGGGCGAGCCACTGCCGCCCCACCTGGCCGAGCGGCCAGCGGGACAGCAGGGCGATCCCCGACCTGTCCCGGCCCCCGGCGGACGGGAATCCGCGGAACACGGTGTGCGGCAGGCCGAGCGCCTCCGCGAGCCGGGCGGCCTGGGCCTCGTCGTCGTCCTCCCACGCCTCGACCAGGACGACGAAGTCGGGCTCGGCGTCCCGGAGGGTCGCGGTGATCGCCTGCTCGCGGGCGCGCCAGGGGCCGTAGCGGTGCCAGACGTTCCAGGTGGCGACCCGGACCGTCGTCTCGATCAGCGGGCCGTACGGCTGCTCGATGTCATAGGCCATGGCGCGAGCGTTCCAGCGCGCGCCGCGGACCGCCAGGCGGCGGGCCGGGGATCAGAGGACCGAGACGTGGACATGGTCGAAGTGGTTCTGCGTGATGCTGCCGCGGTCCTCCATCTGGCGCCAGCCGCCGCTGCTGCGGAAGTCGTAGATGCGCTGCTTCCAGATGATGTACTTCAGGCCGAGCCGCGACGCGTTGTTGATCAGGTACTGGGAGACGTTGTCGCCGTGCGCCAGGGCGGAGGCGCTCGGCATCGCGCCGCCGGTGCTCTCCATGAAGTCGCAGGCGGTGCCGGACCCGTGGTCCTGCGGGTCGCCGGGCCGCGCGCAGCCGATCGAGGGGAACGGGCCGAACCTGCCGTCGACCTCCACCAGGACGGTCCGCATCCGCGCGGTCATGGAGTTCCCGACGATCGGGGACTTGGTGCCGCTCGCGCCGTCGGGCCGTCCCGCGCCGCCCCCGCCGGAGGGGGCCTGCGTCCGGGCCACCTGGGGCTCGTACTTGGCCAGCAGCTTCTTCACGCGGGTGCGCTGGCTGGTGAGGTCCTTGATCTCCTTCTCGACCGCGTCCAGCTTCTTGCGGGCGGTCTCGTCCGACTTCTCCGCCTGGGCGGTGAGCGTCTTCAGGTTCTCCAGGCGGCGGCCGTTGTTGCGGCTGATGTGCTCGATGACGGCGGCGTCGCGGACGGCGGCGCCCGGCTCGGCCGAGGAGATGATCGGGACCACGTCGAGGCGGCCGGTCATGTAGGAGGTGGAGGCGAGGCGGGCGACGTCGGCGCGGGCGGCGTCGTACTCGCGGTCGGCGCGGGCGGCGTCCGCCCCCGCCCGCTCGGCGGCCTTCTTCGCCTCCTCCAGGGTGACGAGCTCGCCGCGGTACTCCTTGGACAGCTTCTCCGACTGCGCCTTGAGCTTGGCGTACTTCTTCTTGATGTCCTCGGGCGCCTGCGGGAGGGCCGCGGCGCTCCCGGACGCCGGGGGCAGCGCCACCGCGACGCCCGCCGCGAGGGCGAGCGCCGCCAGGCGCCGCGCGGTGCCGCGCCCGCCCGATGCGCGGGCCGTCCTGCCGAGGGGGTCGAGGGCCGCCACAGATCTCTCCTAGATAACAAAGCTCAAGATTGGCGGCACATTACCACAACAGCCCCTTTAGCCTCACAAGCGCCAAAGAACCACATACCGTGACCGCCGGCTACCGATGAACCATACGGCCGGGGCCGGGCCGCGGTTCAACGGCCCGGCCCCTTCGCCGGCGGCGCCGCGGCCCCCCGTCCGCGACGCCCCTGCCACACTCCCCGTCACACGCCCCCCGTCACGTTGCGACGAGCTCCTCCCAGCGCGGGACCCGCGGCCGGGACAGCAGCCGCAGGCCCGCCTCGGCGACCGTCCGGTCGCCCTTGCGGTTGTTGCACCTGCCGCACGCGAGGACGGTGTTCTCCCAGGTGTCACCGCCGCCGCGGGAGCGCGGGTGCACGTGGTCGATCGTGTCGCCCCGCCTGCCGCAGTAGCAGCAGCGGCCGCGGTCGCGCAGGTACACGCCCCGCTTGCTCCACGGCGGGCGCCTCCCGTGCCGCCAGCGCATCGCGACGTACCGGACGAGCCGCAGGACCCGCGGCACCGGGAAACTGCCGAAGGTCCGGCCCTCGACCGCCTCCTCGACGACCGCCACCTCGCGCACCAGCATGCGGATGGCGTGCCGCAGGTCCACCCGTTGTAAGGGTTCGTACGACGCGTTCAGGACGAGCACGTTCACCGGGTCACCTCCCCACCTTCCCGCCGCTCCCCCGCCAGGATTCGAACCTGGATATTCCGCATTAACGGCGCGGCGTTCCGCCGTTGAACTACAGGGGAATACTTCGGCAATTCTGCAGGATTCCGGGCATTCCCGGAAGCCTCCTTAAGAGTGCCGATACGGCGGTGGGGAGGCAACGTGTTTTCGCCCCCGGCGGTCTCCCGGGGCCGCGGCTCAGGCGGTCAGGGGGAAGCGGGCAGCGACGCGACCGCGGCCTGGTATTCCATCGACTCGCGTTCCACGCGGAAGCCGAGTTCCTCGTTGACGGCGAGCATGTGGGCGTTGTCGCCGGCGTTGTCGGTCTCGATCTCGCGGACGCCGGGGCGCGTCGCGGCGAGCCATTCGAGCATGGCTGCCTTCACCCAGATGCCGATGCGCCGGCCGCGGTGCTCGGGGACGACGGCGGTGTCGTACTGCGCGGCGCGTCCGGTGCAGCCGTCCGGGACGACGACTTCGGTGAACCCCGCGACGGCGCCGCCGGACAGGGCCGCGACGGTGTAGAGGTCGTCGCCGCGCTTGGCGACGACCTCGGCCATCTCCCGGACGCGGTGCGCGTCCCACGGCGTGCCCTCGTACTCGGCGAAGTCGGCCATGGCGTACTTGGCGCGGGCGAACGCGGCGGCGTGCTCGGCCGGGACCACGCCCCGCCACCGGACGAGCCGGTACCCGGCGGGGGCCTCGGCCAGCAGCCGGGCCACGCGCTGCGCCGGGACGTCGTCCAGCCGCAGCAGCAGGCCGCGCAGCGTCAGCACGCACTCGAACCCGTGCGACTCCAGGAACGGGACGGCCGGGGTGCCCGCGAGCACCTGCGCGATCACGCTGGTGCGCCCGTCGGCGCGCAGCCCGCCGGCCGCGGCGGCGAGCAGCCGGCCGCCGAGCCCGCGGCGCCGGTCGCCGGGACGCACCTGGATGTCGATCTCGCCGGGACGGCCGGCGCCCGGCTCACCGGGCAGCCGCAGCGCCGCGACCGCGGCCAGCCGCGCGTCGTCGGCGGCCGCCCACAGCCGCCGCCGCGCCCCCGGCTCGGCGCCGAGCAGCCGCCGCGCCGGGCGCTCCGGATCGGGCTCGGGCCCCGCGGCCGGGTCGGCGGCGTGCACGGCGGCGAGCACGTCGTGCCACTGCCGGAGCTGCGCGTCCGTCGGATCATCGAGCGCGATGACGTCCATCCGACTGTTGTACCTGATCGTCACCCGGCGTGGCCGCGTCCCCCGGCAACCGGTGGTTTCGGTCTGCGGGAACCGAACTCAGCAGCCGCGCGAGAACGCCTCCAGGATGCGCTCGGCGGCCAGGGCGGGCGTGAGCGAGCCGTCGGCGACCTCCTTCTCCAGGCCGGGCGCCAGCTCGCGGACGCCGGGGTGCGCGTGCAGCTCGGCGAGCAGCCGCTCGCGCACCATCGCCCACGTCCAGCCCACCTGCTGCCGCCTGCGCCGGGCCTCCAGCTCGCCCGACTCGCGCAGCTCCTCCTGGTGCTCGACGATCCTGTCCCAGACCTCCCGCAGCCCTCTCCCCTCCCTGGCGCTGCAGGTCAGGACGGGGATGTCGCGGACCCGCTCGTCGCTGCGCAGCAGCCGCAGCGCCCCCGACAGCTCCCGCGCGGCGCGCTTGGCCTCCATCTTGTGCTCGCCGTCGGCCTTGTTGACGGCGATGACGTCGGCCAGCTCCAGCACCCCCTTCTTGATGCCCTGGAGCTGGTCGCCGGTGCGGGCGAGGGTGAGGAACAGGAACGAGTCGACCATCTCGGCGACGGTGGTCTCGGACTGGCCGACGCCGACCGTCTCGACCAGGACGACGTCGTACCCCGCGGCCTCCATGACGACCATCGCCTCGCGGGTCGCCTTGGCGACGCCGCCGAGCGTCCCCGCCGTGGGCGAGGGCCGGATGAACGCGTTCGGGTCGGTCGCGAGGCGCTGCATGCGGGTCTTGTCGCCGAGGATGCTGCCGCCCGTCCGGGTCGAGGACGGGTCGACGGCGAGCACCGCGACCCGGTGCCCCGCGTCCGTCAGCCGGGTGCCGAGCGCGTCGATGAACGTGGACTTGCCGACGCCCGGCACCCCGGTGATCCCGACGCGCCGGGCGCCGCCGGCGTGCGGGGTCAGCTCGACCAGCAGCCGCTGCGCCAGCTCCCGGTGGTCCGGACGGGTCGACTCGACCAGCGTGATCGCCCGCGCGATCCACGCCCGCGACCCGTCCAGCACCCCGGCCGCGTACTCGCCGACATCCCTGGTCACTGCGCGGGGTGCCCGAGGGCGGCGGTGAGCTTCTCCAGGAGGCCGGTCGCCGCGTCGGCCAGGACGGTGCCGGGCGGGAAGATCGCCGCGGCGCCGGCGGCGCGCAGTTCGTCGAAGTCGCCGGGCGGGATGACCCCGCCGACGACGATCATGATGTCGTCGCGGCCGAGCGCGGCCAGCTCCTCGCGCAGCGCGGGCACCAGCGTGAGGTGGCCGGCGGCGAGGGAGTTCACGCCGACGATGTGCACGTCCGCCTCGACGGCCTGCCGGGCGACCTCGGCCGGGGTCTGGAACAGCGGGCCCACGTCGACGTCGAAGCCGAGGTCGGCGAACCCGGTCGCGATGACCTTCTGGCCGCGGTCGTGGCCGTCCTGCCCCATCTTGGCGACGAGGATCCGGGGGCGGCGCCCCTCGGCCTCCTCGAACGCGGCGGTCGCCGCGCGGGCCTTCTCGATCGAGGACACCCGTCCCGCCTCCTCCCGGTACACCCCGGAGATCGTACGGATCTGCGCGGCGTGCCGCCCGTAGGCCTTCTCCAGCGCGTCCGAGATCTCGCCGACGGTCGCCTTGGCGCGGGCGGCCCCGATCGCGAGGGCGAGCAGGTTCTGCTCCAGTCCCGGCGCGCGGGTCCCGTTCTCCGCGGCCTCGGCGGCGCGGGTCAGCGCCTCCAGCGCGGCCCCGGTCGCGGCCTCGTCGCGCTCCTCGCGCAGCTGGCGCAGCTTGTCGATCTGCTGCGCGCGGACGGCCGCGTTGTCGACCTTGAGGACCTCGATCTCCTGCTCGGTGTCGGGGCGGTACTTGTTGACGCCGATGACGGGCTGCCGCCCGGAGTCGATGCGGGCCTGGGTGCGGGCGGCGGCCTCCTCGATGCGCATCTTGGGCAGGCCCTCGTCGATCGCCTTGGCCATCCCGCCGGCCCGCTCGACCTCGGTGATGTGGCCCCAGGCGCGGCGCGCGAGGTCGTAGGTGAGGCGCTCGACGTAGGCGCTGCCGCCCCACGGGTCGATGGTGCGGGTCGTCCCCGACTCCTGCTGCAGGACGATCTGGGTGTTGCGGGCGATCCGGGCCGAGAAGTCGGTCGGGAGGGCGAGGGCCTCGTCCAGCGCGTTGGTGTGCAGCGACTGGGTGTGCCCCTGCGTGGCCGCCATGGCCTCGATACAGGTGCGCGCGACGTTGTTGTAGACGTCCTGCGCCGTGAGCGACCAGCCGGACGTCTGGCAGTGGGTCCGCAGCGACAGCGACTTGGGGTTCTCCGGGCCGAACTCCTTCACGAGCTTCGCCCACAGCAGGCGGGCGGCGCGGAGCTTGGCGACCTCCATGAAGAAGTTCATCCCGATCGCCCAGAAGAACGACAGGCGGGGCGCGAACGCGTCGATGTCCAGGCCGGCGTCGCGGCCGGCGCGGATGTACTCGACGCCGTCGGCGAGGGTGTAGGCCAGCTCCAGGTCGGCGGTGGCGCCAGCCTCCTGGATGTGGTAGCCGGAGATCGAGATGGAGTTGTACTTCGGCATCCGCTGCGAGGTGAACGCGAAGATGTCGGAGATGATCCGCATCGACGGCTGCGGCGGGTAGATGTAGGTGTTGCGGACCATGAACTCCTTGAGGATGTCGTTCTGGATGGTCCCCGCGAGCGCCTCCGGCTCCACCCCCTGCTCCTGCGCGGTCGCGATGTAGAGCGCGAGGACGGGCAGCACGGCGCCGTTCATGGTCATCGACACGCTCATCCTGTCCAGCGGGATGCCGTCGAAGAGCTGCCGCATGTCGTAGATCGAGTCGATCGCCACCCCGGCCATGCCGACGTCGCCGGAGACGCGCGGATGGTCGGAGTCGTAGCCGCGGTGGGTGGCCAGGTCGAACGCGACCGACAACCCCTTCTGCCCGGCGGCGAGGTTGCGGCGGTAGAAGGCGTTGGACTCCTCGGCGGTGGAGAACCCCGCGTACTGGCGGATCGTCCACGGCTGGGTCGCGTACATCGCCGGGTAGGGGCCGCGCAGGTACGGCGCGATGCCGGGGTAGGTGTCCAGGAAGTCGAGCCCGGCGAGGTCGTCCCCGGTGTAGAGGGGTTTGACGCCGATGCCCTCCGGGGTCTCCCAGGTCTGGGCGCCGGGGTCCGTGCCCGCCTCGGCCACCGCGGCGCGCCAGCGCTTGGCCGTCTCGTCGGCGGGGGGCGCCGTCCCGAGCTCGATCTCGGTGAAGTCGGGGATCATTCGCTCACTCCCAGATCGTCGAGGGTGGTCTCCAGCACCTCGATCGCGTCGCATCCCGCGTACACGCCGGCGACGTCCCCGGGGACTCCCTCGTAGGTTCCCCTACCCGCCAGCCAGACCTTCACCGCGCCCGCGTCCCGCAGGATCCGCACGGCGTCCGCCGCCTGCTCCGCGTACACCTTGTCGCTGGAGCAGAGGCACGCGACGGTCGTCCCGGACGCCCCGAACTCCTCGGGCGCGCCGGTGACCGTCTCGATCCCGCCCGCCTGGAAGAGGTTGGCGGCGAACGAGGCGCGGGCGGTGTGGACGGCGATCGGGCCGAGCGTGGCGAGGAAGACCCTGGGGCGGGCGCCGGCCGCCTCGGCGTGGGCGTCGGAGCGGTCGCGCAGGGCCTCGAAGTCCTGCGCGTAGGTCACGACGGGCAGGCCGCCGCGCGATTCCCCGCCGGGTGAGGACGGCGCCGGTTCCCGCTCCGGGAGGGCCTCGGCGAGGTTGGGGTACTCGCTGACGCCGGTCAGCGGGGCCTTGCGCCTGGCGATGTCCTTGCGGCGCTTCTCCCACGTCGCCGCGAGCCGGCCGGCGACGAGGCCCGAGTCGAGCGCGGCGGCGAGGCCCCCGGCCTTCTCGATCTCGGTGAACCAGCTCCAGGCGGCCTGGGCGAGGTCCTCGGTGAGGCTCTCGGCGTACCAGGAGCCGCCGGCCGGGTCGACGACGCGGGCGAGGCTCGACTCCTCCAGCAGCAGCGTCTGGGTGTTGCGGGCGATGCGCCGGGCGAAGTCGTCCGGCAGCCCGAGCCGGGCGTCGAACGGCTGGACGGTGACCGCGTCGGCGCCGCCGGCCCCGGCGGCGAACGCCGCGATCGTGGTGCGGAGCATGTTCACCCAGGGGTCGCGCCGCGTCATCATCGCCGAGGACGTGACCGCGTGGACGCGGGCCGCCGTCCCGTCGGACGCCCCGCTGACCTCGGCGATCCGGGCCCACAGGCGCCGGACGGCGCGGAGCTTGGCGATGGAGGAGAACTGGTCGGCGTTGACGGCGAGGCGGAACTCGATCTGCCCGAACGCCTCGTCCACGCTCAGCCCCGCCGCGGTCAGCGCGCGCAGGTAGGCGACGCCGGCGGCGGCGGCCGCGCCGAGCTCCTCGGCGTCGCTCCCGCCGGCGTCGTGGTAAGGGGTGCCGTCGGCGACGACGGCGCGCAGCCGCGGGAACCCGCGGGCGCAGCGGACGGCCAGCGCGGCGGCCTCGTCGAGCGACCCGGGCGCGCCGGTGCGCGCGGCCAGGCCGAGCGGGTCGGCGCCGAGGTTGCCCGACACCTCCGCCGCGTTCCCCCGCTCGGTGGCCAGGGACAGGAACGCCTCGGCGGCCTCGCCGGTGCCCTCCCCCGCGTCCAGGACGACCGGCGCGAGGTCGAGCAGGACGTCCCGCAGCGCCTCGGCGAGCCCGGCGGCCGGCATGCCCCCGCCGCCCAGCCGCAGCCAGACGGACGTGGCGCCGTTCTCCAGGTCGGCGAGGACCGCGGCGCGGGTGACCGCCGGGTCGGGGTGCGCGTGCGGCTGCCGCACGTCCCATCCGGCGATGCCCTCGCCGTCCGGCCGCACCTCGCGGACGTACGGGGCCAGGCCGGGGCGTCCGGGCGGGGCGTCGTCGCGGGTGTACAGGGCGGCGATCGGCACCCCGTCGTACGACTCGCGGGCCAGCAGGCCCTCGATCTCGTCGAGGGGGGTGTCCTCGGTCGCCGCGCCCGACCTGCGCAGCACACCCTTCACCATCTCCCGCCACCGGTCCCGTTCGGCCGGGGGGAAGGCGGCGGCCAGTTCCAGTTCCTCAGGCGGCACCGTCATGCCCTGGATCGTAGGCGAGCGACCGAATGCCGCTCTAACGCGGGTCCCGGTGAGGGGGCCCGGAGCCGCAGGTTAGCGGTGCGGCGTCCGGGAAGGGGGGTGGCATGACCTTGGATTCCCTCCCCGGTGACCTCTACCACATGCAGGAACTCCTCGACGACCGAGAGAAGGAGATCGTCGGGCGGGTGCGCGCCTTCCTGGAGTCGAAGGTCGCGCCGATCGCGAACGACTGCTGGGCGCGGGCGGAGTTCCCGTTCGACCTGATCCCCCAGTTCGGGGAGCTCGGCGTCGCCGGGCTCGCCCACGACGAGTGCCCGGGCGAGAAGCCGAGCAGCCTGCTCACCGGGTTCCTGGCGATGGACATGGCCCGCGTGGACCCGTCCATGTCCACGTTCTTCGGCGTCCACACCGGCCTGGCCATGGGCAGCATCGGCCGGTGCGGCTCGCCCGAGCAGCGCGAGCGGTGGCTGCCGGCGATGGGGCGGATGGAGAAGATCGGCGCGTTCGCGCTCACCGAGCCGGAAGGCGGGTCCGACGTGGCGCTCGGGCTCCGCACGACCGCGCGCCGCGAGGGCGACACGTGGGTGCTGAACGGGGCCAAGCGCTGGATCGGCAACGGAACCTTCGCGGACTACACCGTCGTCTGGGCCCGGGACGAGTCGGACGACCAGGTGAAGGGCTTCGTCGTCGGCAAGGACGCGCCCGGGTTCACCGCCACCCGGATCGAGCACAAGATCGCGCTGCGGACGGTGCAGAACGCCGACATCGTCCTGACCGACTGCCGGGTGCCGGAGGCCGACCGGCTCGCGGGCGCGAACGGTTTCAAGGACACCGCCGCGATCCTGCGCCGCACGCGCAGCGGCGTCGCGTGGCAGGCCGTCGGGGTCATGCTCGCCGCCTACGAGATCGCCCGCGACTACGCGGTGGAGCGCGAGCAGTTCGGCCGGCCGATCGCCAAGTTCCAGCTCGTCCAGGACCTGCTGGTCAACATCCTCGGGAACGTCACGTCCTCGCTCGGGATGGTGGTGCGCCTCGCCCAGCTGCAGGACGAGGGCCTCTACCGCGACGAGCACTCGGCGCTCGCGAAGGCCCACTGCACCACCCGCATGCGGGAGGCGGTCGGGTGGGCCCGCGAGCTGATGGCCGGCAACGGCATCGTCCTCGACTACGGCATCGGCCGGTTCGTCGCCGACGCCGAGGCGCTCTACTCCTACGAGGGCACCAGGGAGATCAACACGCTGATCGTCGGGCGCGCCGCCACCGGGATGGGCGCCTTCGTCTGACGCGCCCGCCCCCCGGCGCGCCGCACGCCCGAGGGGGCCTACGGCCCACCCCGGAGGGCCCTCTGGCAAGGGGCGTTGCTAGAGTTCGGCGCCGTAGGCCCCAACGGAACCGTGTGAGGAAGACGAGACGCATGTCGACTGGCAGCCACGCCGGGCGCCCCAAGTCCTGGGTCGCCGTGAGCATCATCTTCATCGGGTTCGTCATCGGCGGCGTCGGCATCGTCATGGGCCCCGACTGGATCGTCTTCGGGATCGGCACCGCGGTGGCCGTCATCGGCGGCATCATCGCCATGGCCGTCGACATCATGACGGACGTCGTCGTCGACGAGCCCCGGCAGTAGCGTTGTTCGGCCGCCCTCCCATCGAAGAGCGCATCGCCGCGCGGCAGCGCGAGCGCGGGCCGCTCAAGGCGGGCCGGGTGTTCCCGCACGCCCCCGCCAAGATGCTGTTCTTCGTCAGCATGGGGGTCGTGGTGGTCACCCACCTGATCGCGCTCGGGCTGCTCTTCGTCGACTCCGGCCCCTGACCCGGCTCAGCGGCCGCGGTCCGAGCCGTTCGGCGGGCCCTCCCTCCGGTCGCCCAGGTAGAACAGCCCCACCAGGACGAAGATCGCGACGGCGGCCAGGATGGCCAGCACGCCGAACAGAGCCGACCCGGACACGGGAATCACCTTCCTTGCCTAGCACGGCGCCTCCCCGGATCATGCCCGCTGAACGGCGGATCAAAAGGGGGTAAAGAGGATCCCCGGGACCTTCCCGGCGGCCGGTCGGCGGGTGCGAACGGGGCGGCGGCGACGTACGGTCGAAGGGAAGTGGCCGCCTGCGTCGCCCCGAGCCCGAGGTGGTGGGATGCCCCTGCGACTCGGTATCGAGGAAGAGTACTTCGTCGTCGATCCCGTCTCCCGGGAGGTCGTCCCCCGGGCCGCCGCCGTCGTGCGGCGGGCGTCCGCGGCGCTCGGCGAGCGCGCCTCCACCGAGCTGGTCGACTTCCTCGCCGAGGCCAAGACGCCGCCGTGCGACGACCTCGGCAAGCTCGACGAGCAGATCCGGTCGATGCGGTCGGCGATGGCGGCCGCCGCCGCGGCCGAGGGCGTCCGGCTCGCCGCGACCGGAACGCCCGTCCTGGGCGAGGTGATCCCCGCGCCGATCGCCGCCGGTGCGCGCTACGCCGAGAGCCGCGCGGTCTACCGCGGCCTGGACGACGAGCAGAGCATCTGCTCGTGCCACGTCCACGTCGAGATGCCCGACCGCGAGCGCGCGGTCCAGGTGAGCAACCACCTGCGCCCCTGGCTGCCGACCCTGCTGGCCCTGACGGCGAACTCGCCGTACTGGTCCGGCCGCGACACCGGCCACGCCTGCTGGCGGGTGATGGCGTGGGCGCGGTGGCCGGTCGCGGGCCCGCCGCCGTACTTCGAGTCGGCGGCGCACTACGACGACCTCGTCGGGACGCTGCTCGGCTGCGGCGCCCTGATGGACACCGGCACGATCTTCTGGGACGTGCGGCCGTCGGCGCGGCTGCCCACCGTGGAGATCCGGCTCGCCGACGTCGCCCCGACCGCCGGGGACGCCGCCGCGTTCGCCGCGCTGATCCGGGCGCTGGTGCAGGTCTCGGCCGCCGCGGTGGACGCCGGCGAGCGGGCGCCCGACCCGTCCCAGGAGATGCTGCGCGCGGCGTACTGGCTGGCCGCCCGGGACGGCCTCGCCGGGACGGGCATGGACGTGCGCACCGGCCGGCCCGCCGGCCACCGGGAACTGGCCGGCGACCTGCTGGCGCACGTGCTGCCCGCGCTGCGCGACAGCGGCGACCTCGGCACCGTCGCCGGCGGCGTCCGCCGGCTGCTGACGGGCGGCACCGGCGCCGAGCGGCAGCGCGGCGCCTACCGCAGGCGCGGCCGGCTGACCGACGTGGTCGACGCCGCGATCCTGCGCGACCGGTGAACCGGACCGGCGGTCCACACCGATGATCTTGAGGCGGCCCGCCGGCGCCCGGAAGCGATTCGACGGCCCGCGGAAGCGATTCGATGATCGCCGAACGTGATTTCCCGGGTATCGTCCGTTTTTCGACGGTCATCTCCGGGTAGTCGTGAGGTGTTCGTCGTCCACGGAAAGATCAGCTCGACAGATCAGCTTGGCCTCGGGGGATGCGCGTGTGGGCCGGTCTCGCGCGATGGTGTCCTCCGCGTACGCTCGCTTGGAAGACATGGTCAGAGAACAGGTCCCGATCGGAGTGACCGCGCTATGAGTCCCGCGCCCGGGGGCCGGGCATGAACCGTAGCGCCTTCGTCCACCCCGCCCTCTTCTACCGCGGCGACGACGAGTACCTCGCCGGCACCGTGCCGTTCGTGCGCGCGGGCCGCGAAGCCGGGGAGCCCGTCGCGGTCGCGGTGCCGCCGGCCCGCCTCGCGCTGCTGCGCGACGCGCTCGGCCCGGCGGCCGCCGGGGTGACCTGGCTGGACATGACCCGGGCGGGGCGCAACCCGGGCCGTATCATCCCGGGCGTGCTGCGCCAGTTCGCCGACCGGCACACCGCCGGGCGCGTCCGGATCATCGGCGAGCCGATCTGGCCCGGCCGGACGGCCGACGAGTACCCGGCCTGCGCCCAGCACGAGGCGCTGATCAACATGGCGTTCGAGGGACGCCGGGTGTCGATCCTCTGCCCCTACGACGTCGCCGGCCTGGATCCGGCCGTGATCGCGGACGCCCGCGCCACCCACCCCGTCGTGATCGACCGCGGCGGCGAGCGGGCGAGCGGCGACTACGCGCCCGAGCGCGTCGTCCGCGCCTACAACCGGCCGTTCCCGGAACCGCGGGACGCGGTCTCGATGAGGTTCGACCTGGACGCGCTGCCCCTCGTCCGCGAGTTCGCCTGCCACTGGGGCGCCCGCTTCGGCCTCCGCCCGGACACGGTGGGCGACCTGGAGCTCGCCGTGAACGAACTGGCCGCCAACTCGTGCCTGCACGGCGGCGGCTCGGGCACGGCGCGGCTGTGGGCGGAGAACGGCCACGTCCTCTGCGAGGTCCGCGACGCCGGGACGATCACCGACCCGCTCGCCGGCCGCCGTCCCGCCGACATGAGCCCCAACGGCGGCCGGGGGATCCTGATGGTCCACCACCTGGCCGACCTCGTCCGCGTCCACACGGGCCCGGCCGGCACCGCGATCCGCGTCTACATGCGCAGGTGACGGCACCGCGTCAGGGCCGGTCCGCCGCGGCCCGGGGGCGCCGCCAGGCGATGCGGCGCCGCGGCTTGAACACCGACAGGACCGTGGCGGTGAGGAGCATCGCGAGCTGGGCGGACACGACCGCGACCTGCTGCCCGCCCCGCCCGGCGGGTGGCGCAACGCCGCCGGCGGTGGCGTCGGCCATGGCCTCCGGAGTGAACAGCAGCATCCCGGCGAGTACCACCCCGATCAGCAGCAGCAGCTTCGCGAACACCCAGTAGTGGCGCGCGAGGCCCCACTTGGAGCCGAGCGCGAGCGCGATGCCGCTGGCCAGCGCGGTGAGGCTGAGCGGGATGCCACCGCCGAACACCAGCACGGACATGAGCCGGTAGGCGGAGTTCGCGAGCGTCCCGTCGGCGGTCAGCGTCGCGGTGAGGTTGAGGAGCACCAGGCCCCACACCTCCCCCAGCAGCGCGACGGACGAGACGACGTGCACGACCATGAGCAGCTTGCGGGTGGCCGGGCGGGGCCGCCACCGCTGCGCCGCCGGGGCGGCGGCGGTGGCGGGCGGCCGGGTCTGGACAGCGGACATCTCAACGCTCCCTGGTTCTCTGTGCCGACGTCCCGATCGTCCAGGGGCGTCACCGGGGCGGTCGTCGGACGTCCGGATGCACTCGCGCTGCTCCCCGCGGCGCAGTCCGGTGCCCGCCGCCTGCGCCCCGCGGCGTAGACGGCGGAATGTCGAGAATTGACCCGTTTCCGGGTGTAGCGGACGCACCACGGGAATCATCCGGGCTGCCTGAACCACCCGATCCTTATGGGGAACGATGCGTTTTCTCGCTCGCGCTCACCAGATGCCCGTCCGCTTGATCGTCGGCGCGTTCGTCCTGAACTCCGGACTGTCGAAGCTCAAGGGCGACGAAGAGGCGGCCGAGCAGACCCACGGCATGGCCCAGACCGCCTACCCGGTCCTGAAGTCGCAGAGCCCGCAGGAGTTCACGCGCAACCTCGCCAGGGCCGAGGTCGCACTCGGGACCGCCCTGATCCTGCCGGTGGTGCCGTCGGCGGTCGCCGGCGCCGCGCTCACCGCGTTCGCGGGCGGGCTGACGGGCCTGTACCTGCGGATACCCGGCATGCGGGAGCCCGGCGGGCTGCGACCCACCACGCAGGGCATCGGGCTCGCCAAGGACACCTGGCTCATCGGCATCGGCACGGCGCTCCTGCTGGAGGAACTCGGCCGGGCCCGCGCCAAGCGCCGGGGCCGCGACTGAGCACGGCCGCGCGCTCCGGCACGGCCGGGCGGCCGAATGCGGCCACGGGCGGCGGACGCCGCACGGCGGCCCGCCCGCGCCGCGTCCGGGCCCCGTGCCTGATGCCCGCCGCCGTCCGCCTCTGGACAGGTACGAGACCGCCAAACGCGCCTGACCCCATGCGGCCACGCCGCGGGGGCGGTGCGGACGGACGGCCGCAGGCGGCGACCCCGGCCCCGCCCCGGCCGCTTACCGTCGAAGGAGCCGGCACACCGCTCCCCTCTGTGAAGGCATCAGGTGAAAGCGACATGACGACGGCCGCCGCGCGGGCACCGGAGACGGTCCTCGCCCTGCACAGACCCGCGTCGGCCCGCGTCCAGGACTACCTCCTCGGCGGCAAGGACCACTACGCCGCCGACCGCGAGCTCGCCCAGCGGATCCTGGCCGCCCTGCCGCAGGCCGCGGACGCGGCGCGCGCCGCCCGCGGCTTCCTCGGCCGCGCCGTGCGGCTGCTGGCCGGCCGCGGCGTCCGCCAGTTCCTCGACCTCGGCTGCGGGCTGCCCAGGGACGACAACCTGCACCAGATGGCCGCCCGGCACACCGGGGGCAGCCGCGTGGTCTACGTCGACGACGACCCGCTCGTCATCGCGCACGCCCGCGCGCTGCTGATCGACGGCGGCAACATCGCCGCGCTGCGGGCCGACGTCCGCGACGCCGCCGCGATCCTCGGCAGCCCGGAGGTGCGCCGCCTCCTCGACCCGGCCGAGCCGGTCGCGTTCGTCTTCTCCTCCGTCCTGCACCACCTGCCCGCGGCCGGGGGCCTCGTCGCCGCGCTGGCGGGCACGGCCGCGCCGGGCAGCGCCGTGGTCGTCTCGCACGCCACCGCGGACTTCGCGCCGGCCGCGGTCGCCGCGGCGGCGCGGCTCCACCGGGAGGCGGGCGCCGCCCCGCTGTTCCCCCGCGGCGCCGGGGAGATCGCGCGGCTGCTCGGACCATTCCGCCCGCTGTCGCCCGGCCTCGTCCCGCTCGGCGGCGGGCATCCGGGCGGCGCGGTCCGGACGGCGGCCCCCGAGGCGGTCATGTACGGCGCGGTGGGCGTCCGCTGACCGTCCCCGCCCGGCGCCCGGCGAGTGTGGGCTTGATCACAGTCCGTCGCCGCCGCGGCCGCCGGGACGCGCCGGCGCCGAGCTCCCGGGAGCCCTGCTCCCGGCGCCCTTCGGCCGCCCCGCGCCGGTCACGCTGAGTCAGCCGCCGGTGCGCCCGCGTCAGGGCCGGCCACCTCCGCCCGTTCGAAACCCGGAACGGTCGGCCCCTAGGGTGGCCCGGATGGCGGCGAACACCCTGACTCCACCGCAAGGAAAGACCGGCTCCCGCACGGAGACAGCGCCCCGGATGGACTGGCTCGACGCCCTGCGCGGCCTGGCCGCCATGGTGGTGGTCTTCGAGCACTCCCTCGACGTGCTGCTGCCCGAGGTCCGCCGGACGGCCAGCCCCTGGTTCGACTTCGGCCGGTACGGCGTGTTCGTGTTCTTCCTCGTCAGCGGCTACGTCGTGCCGTTCTCCCTGGAGCGGCGCGGAAGCGTCCGGCACTTCTGGGCCGGGCGGTTCTTCCGGCTGTACCCCCTCTGGGGCGTGGCGGTGCTGCTGGCGCTGGCGCTCGGCGCGGCCGGCGTCTCCTACGGGCTGCCCGGCGGGCTCGGCGAGCGGCCGTGGGCGTCCGCCGTCGCGCACCTGACGATGCTCCAGGACCTGCTGGGCGTGCCGAACGTCCTCAACGTCTTCTGGACGCTGTCCTACGAGATGGTCTTCTACCTGCTGGTGACGGCGATGTTCGTGGCGGGCGTCCACCGGTCCAGCGCCCGGGTGGCGCTGGGGTTCGGCGTCGGCGCGGCGATCATGGGCGTGGCGCTGCCGTCCGGGCTGCTGGCCTCCCGGTGGCCGGACGGGACGATCCTCGTGACCGTGCTGCTCATGGCCGGCGGGCTTGCCGCGATGTTCGGCGGGCCGCGGCCGCTGCGCCGGGCCGGGGTCGCGGTCGTGGCGACGCTCGCGCTCACGCTGCTCGTCCTCAACAGCCGGATCGGCGCCATCGAGAGCCTGTGCATCATCGCCACGATGTTCGCGGGGACCGCCGTCCGCGGCATCCAGGACGGGCGGCTGCGCACCTGGCCCGCCGTCGCGATGGTCGCGGTCGTCCCCGTCTTCACGCTCGCGGCGGGCCTGCGCGCCCCGACGAGCTGGGCGCTGCACGCCAACCCGAACCCCCTCGGCGCCGACTGGTCGATCGCCGTGGGCGCCGCCTGGCTGACGTTCCTGGCCGGGCTCGCCCTGCGCGCCAAGCCCATGCCCCGGTTCCTGGTGTGGTCCGGGACGGTCAGCTACTCGGTCTACCTGCTGCACCCGCTCGTGATCCAGGGCGTCTGGTACGCCGCGGGCGGCGATCCGCAGAAGCTGCCCGGCGTCGTCCGGCTCGGCTGGGGGGTCGTGCTGGCCACGGTCGTCCTGCTCGCCGCCGCGATGGCGTACCGCTACGTCGAACTCCCCGCTCAGCGCCTCGGCCGCCGGCTGACCGGGCGGCGGGCCGCCCCGCCGCGCGGCGCGCCGCGGCCCGCCCGGTCGTGACCAGGGCCCGGTCCCGGGGGACGGACGGGTGTGGTGACAGCTTTTCCCTTTATTGCCTAGGGTGAGGCCGTTCCACCCCCACCCCCGGCGGAAACGGATAGCCGATGACACAGGGGCCCATGCCCGCCGAGCTGCCCGACCTGCTGCGCCAGCACCTCCAGTCCGCCGTCGCGGAGATGGAGCGGGAGATCCGCGACCAGGTGCCCGAGTACGCGGGCGACGACGGCGGCGAGTACGCCAAGCGGGTCGAGCGGACGGTCAGCGACACCGTCGCGTTCTTCGTCGACTCCGTCGACCACCCGAACGCCGACGCGCGGAAGCTGACCGAGCTGTACATGCAGCTCGGGGAGCAGGAGGCCAGGCAGGGCCGCAGCCTGGACGCCCTGCAGAACGCGATGCGGGTGAGCAGCCAGGTCGCGTGCCGCCGCTTCATCATGGACGCCTACCGCCTCGGCTGGTCGCGGGAGACGCTGGGCCGGCTGACCGACTCGCTGTTCATGCTGCTGGCGCGGGTCGCCGACGCCGCCGCGCAGGGGTACGCGCGGGAGCAGGGGCAGCTCGCGACCGAGCGCGAGCGGCGCCGGGACCGGCTGCGGGACCTGCTGGTCGCCGAGCCGTCGCCCGGCCCGGAGACCATCGCCGAGGTGGCGGTGGCGGCCCGCTGGGACCTGCCGAAGAGCATCGGCCTGGTCGCGCTGCCGCAGGGGGCGCCCGCCGGGGCGCGGATCCTGCCGCCCGCCGTGCTGGCCGACTGGGAGGCCCCGGTCCCGTACCTCGTGGTGCCCGATCCGGAGGGCCCCGGCCAGGACCGGCTGTGGCCCGCGCTGCGCAGGCTCGGCACGGCGGCGCTCGGGCCGACCGTCCCGGTCGGGCAGGGCGCGGTGTCGCTGCGCTGGGCCCGGCACGCGCTCTCGCTCGCGGAGCGGGGGCTGCTGCCCGGCGGCGCCCCGGTCCGGTGCGTCGACCACATCGCGCCGCTGGCGACGCTCGCCGCGGAGGAGCTGGTCGGCGCGACCGCGGGCGCCGTCCTCGGACCGCTGCTCGACCTGGCGCCGGCCCGCCGGCTGCCGCTGGCCGAGACTCTGCTGACCTACCTGCAGTGCGGGGACAACGCGGTCGTCGCGGCGGAGCGGCTGCACATCCACGAGCAGACCGTCCGCTACCGCCTGCGCCGCATCACCGAGCTGACCGACGGCCGGTTCACCGAGCCGGAGGGCAGGCTCGACCTGATGCTCATGCTGAGCTGGCTGGTCCGCACCGCCCGCGCCGAGAAGTCCGCCTAGCCCCGTCGTCCGCCAGGCCGGTCGTCCGCCCGGCCCGGTTGTCGGTGCGGTGCCGTTTAATCGGGGTGTGGACGTTGCGAAGCGCATCAACGAGCTGACCGCCGAGGTCACGCGGCTGAACGACCTGTACTACGGCGCCGGCGACAGCCCCCTGCCCGACGCCGACTACGACGCCCTGAAGGACGAGCTGGCGGCGCTGGTCGCCGAGCATCCGGAGCTCGAGCCGGCCGGCAGCCCGCTCGGCAGGGTCAACGCGCCGGCGGAACTGACCGGCCCGACCGTCCGGCACGCGCGCCCGATGCTCTCGCTGGCCAAGGCGACCAGCGAGGAGCAGATCCGCACGTTCTGCGAGCGGTTCGGGGGCCAGGTCTTCCGGGTGTCGGAGAAGCTCGACGGGCTCTCGCTCAGCGTCGTCTACACCGACGGGCGGCTCGACTACGTCGCCACGCGCGGCACCGGCGCGGTCGGCGAGCTGGTCACCGCGAAGGTGCGCCACGTGATCCCGGGGCTGCCGGCCGAGATCGATGCGCCCGGGCGCGTCGAGGTCCGCGGCGAAGCGGTGATGCTGCGGTCGGTGTGGTCCGCCTACAACGAGGCGCATCCCGAGCGGACGCTGACCAACCCGCGGTCCGGCGCCGCGGGGACGCTGGTGCTCAAGGACCCGGAGGCGGCCGCGAAGGCGAAGCGGCTGCTGCGGTTCTTCGCCTTCGGCGCCGACCGCGACGGCGCCGCGGTCGAGGTCCCGGCGGGTTTCGAGACGGTCGCCCAGTACGTGTGCGCCGACGCCGCCGGGGTGATGGACGCCGTCCACGCCATCGGCGCCCGCCGCGACGGGCTGGACTACGACATCGACGGCGCGGTCGTGCGGCTGCACGAGCCGGCCGCGTTCGACGCGGCGGGGTTCAACAGCGCCGAGCCGCGCGGAGCGATCGCGTTCAAGTACCCGCCGGAGGAGAAGCTGACGACGCTGCTGTCGGTCGAGTGGCCGGTCGGCAAGATCGGCCGCGTCCCGCCGCGCGCGAAGGTCGCGCCGGTGTTCGTCGGCGGCGTGACGGTGGAGAACATCACCCTGCACAACCCGCGCCTGATCCGCGAGCGGGACCTGCGGATCGGCGACACGGTCGCGGTCGTGCGGCGCGGCGACGTGATCCCGTTCGCGGGGCGCTCGCTGCCCGAGCGGCGCGACGGGACCGAGACCGAGATCGTCCCGCCCGCGCACTGCCCGTCGTGCGGCTCCGAGCTGGAGGTCCGCGGCACCGGCGAGGAGCGGTGGTGCCTGAACCCGCAGTGCCCGGCGCAGGCGACGCGCCGGCTCATGCACTGGGCCTCGCGCCAGGCGGCCGACATGGAGGGCGTCGGCGACACGTGGATCGAGAAGCTCGCCGAGGACGGCGTGCTCCGCGACCGCAGCGACTTCTACGACCTGACCGCCGAGCAGCTGCTCGGCTACGAGCGGATGGGCGAGGTCAGCGCGCGGAACATGGTCGACTCGATCGCGGCCTCCAAGGGGCTGGGGCTGCGGCGCGCGCTGATCGGGCTGGCGATCCCGATGGCCTCCGAGGGCACCGCCAAGCGGCTGTGCCTGGCCGGCTACGAGCGCATCGAGGACGTCGCGGCGGCCACGGCCGAGGACCTCGTGGCCATCCGCGACATCGGGCCCAAGGCCGCCGAGAGCATCGTGGCCTTCTTCGCCCGCCCGGAGGTGCGGCGGGAGCTCGTGGCGCTGCGCGAGCGCGGCGTCCACCTCGACGTGCTGCCCGAGGACCGGCCGGTCGACGCCGCGGCCGCGGGCGACTCGCCGCTCAAGGGCGCGTCGGTGGTGATCACCGGCGCGTTCACCGACCCGCGCTCGGGCGCGAAGATCAGCCGGCCGGACGTCACCCGCCTGGTGGAGCAGGCCGCGGCGACGACCGCCTCCTCGGTCTCGGCCGGCACCGACTACCTGCTCACCGGCGACAACGTCGGCGCCGCCAAGACCGGCAAGGCCGAGAAGCTCGGGGTCGCGGTCGTGGAGCAGGACCGGCTGTGGCGCTGGCTCACCGAGGCAGGCGTCATCTGACCTCCGGCGCGCCGAACGCGCGTCCCGTGCCGCCGGGTCGCCGGCCCCGGGCGGGTCAGCGGCCGGGCGGGCCGCCGCCGTGCCGGGCGGCGGCCGCGGAGCGCGACAGCAGCGAGACCCCGGCGGTGAGGAGCACGACGCTGCCGGTGAGGGCGGCGAACGCCGCCGCGGTCCGCGGCGGCATCGTGTCGAAGGCGAGGACGGCCACCAGGTAGGAGGCGATGGGGTTGGTCATCGTCATCGCGGTCATCGCGGCCGGCAGCGACCCCGCCGCGAAGGCCCGCTGCTCGATCAGGAGCCCGCAGAGCGTGCTGCCCGCCAGCGCGTAGCCCGGCCAGTCGGCGGCGGTGGCGGCGACGCCGTCGTCGAGGAGGCTCGCGGTGGTGAGCTTGATCAGCACCGCGCTCGCCGCGAAGCACAGCCCCGCGCAGACGCCGAGCAGCGCGGCGCGCACCGGCCCCTTCCGCAGCCACGCCGCCCGGGACAGCACGGCGACGAGCGGCACGGCGATCAGCGCCGCGACGTACAGCCGGGGCCGCGACGGCTCGCCCGCGGGCGGGACCGCGCCCGGGACCGTGAACAGGACGGCGAGGCCCGCCGACACGGCGACGGCGCCGAGCAGGTCCGTGCGGAGGAGGCCGCGCTCCGCACCGGCCGCGCCGAGCAGGATGGTGAAGACCAGCTGGGTGACCAGCAGGGGCTGGACGACGGCGGTCGACCCGAAGTGCAGCGCGGCCGCCTGGGCGAAGAACCCGCCCAGGTTCACGACCCAGCCGGTGAGCCACACCGGGTCCCGCACCAGCCTGCGGATCAGCCCGTGCGCGGCCGCCGCGTCCATGCCGCCGCCCACCGCGCGCCTCGCGGCGCGGTACTGGAGCGTGGCGGCCGCGGCGAACAGGAACGCGGCGGCGAGGCTGAGGCAGACCGACCACGCCATCAGGGCGTCCGGGGCCGCTCGACCCCGGCCGCGTCCGCTCCGGACCGGCTCCCCACGCCTCTCCCCCGTCCTCGTCCGCCCGCCGCCCTCCGGACATCCTTCCCATGATCGGCCGGTAGCCCGCAAGACGGCCGCCCGGCCCGGCAGCCCGTGCCCGCCGGCACGGCCTCGGCGGACCGCTGCGGGCCTGCGTTCCCACACGCTTCCCAGCGCCGCCCGGACCCGGGCACAGCTTTTTCCTGGGAAAACTCCCGGGTAGCTCTTGACCCCGGCCGCAAACGGGCATAAATACAAGGGAAACAAAATCAAACGGGAAGGAAACCACATGCCTCGGGGAACGGCACCCGCATGATCGTCACGGTCACGCTCAATCCGAGCCTCGACCGCACGATCGAGGTGGACGTGCTGACGCGCGGCGAGGTCATCCGGGCGCGGTCGGCGCGGGTCGACCCGGGCGGGAAGGGCGTCAACGTCTCCCGCGCCCTGCTGGCCAACGGCGTCGGCTCCGTCGCCGTGGTCGCGGTCGGCGGCGCCGACGGCGACCGGCTGCGCGGGCTGCTGGAGGCCGAGGGCATGCGGGTCCGCGCCGTGCGCGTCGCGGGCCGGACACGGTCCAACGTGACGATCGTCGAGCCGGGCGGCGTCACGACGAAGCTGAACGAGCCCGGCGGCCCGGTCGCGGCCGGGGAGCTGGAGGAGCTGGCCGCCGCGGTCGAGGCCGAGGCCGCCGCCGCGAGCTGGGTGGTCGGCTGCGGAAGCCTGCCGCCCGGCGTCCCGGACGGCACCTACGCCGCGCTGTGCCGCAGGTTCGCGCCGGACGGCATCCGGGTCGCGGTCGACTCCAGCGGCGCGGCGCTGCGCGAAGCCGTCCCCGCCGGACCCGACCTCATCAAGCCGAACCGGGAGGAGCTCGCCGAGGCCGTCGGCCGGCCCGTCGGCACGATCGCCGACGTCGTCGAGGCCGCCGGGGAGCTCCGGGCGCGCGGGGCCCGCGCGGTGCTGGTCAGCCTCGGCGCCGAGGGGGCGGTGCTCGTCGACGACGACGGCGTCCTCACCGGCGACGCGCCGGTCTCCAGGCCCAGCAGCACGGTCGGCGCCGGCGACGCGCTGCTCGCCGGGTTCCTCGCCGGCGGTGCGCGGGGGCCCGCCGCCCTCGCCGAAGCGCTCGCCTGGGGCGCGGCCGCCGTCCGGCTGCCCGCCAGCCGGATGCCGGCCGGGGACGACATCCGGCGCGACATCGTCCGCATCCATCCGCGGCCGGACCTCGCCCGGCCCCTCGTCACCTGACCGCCCGCGAGAGCCCCCCGCCGTACGAGCTCCGGTCACCGACATCCGAGAGAACCCACCCCCGATCGACAGGAGGCCCGAAATGGCCACCGACTACACCCCAGAGCCCACGGGTACGGGGCTCCGCGCTCAGGTCCAGCGGTTCGGCGGCAAGCTGGCCGGGATGGTCATGCCGAACATCGGCGCGTTCATCGCGTGGGGTCTGATCACCGCGCTGTTCATCCCCACCGGCTGGCTGCCCAACGAGGGCCTCGCCGAGATGGTCGACCCGATGATCAAGTTCCTGCTGCCGCTGCTCATCGGCTACACCGGCGGCCGGATGGTGCACGGCCAGCGCGGCGCGGTCGTCGGCGCGGTCGCCACCGTCGGCATCATCGTCGGCGCCGACGTGCCGATGTTCCTCGGCGCGATGGTCATGGGCCCGCTCACCGCGTACCTGCTGAAGCTCTTCGACGGCCTCGTCCAGGAGCGCGTCCGGACCGGGTTCGAGATGCTCGTCGACAACTTCTCCGCCGGGATCATCGGCGGCGCCATGGCGGTCGTCGGCAACCTGACGATCGGCCCGGTGATGAACACCTTCACCAACTGGGCCGGGGACGGCGTCAGCTGGCTGGTCGACCACGACGTCCTGCCGCTCACGTCCGTGCTCATCGAGCCCGCGAAGGTGCTGTTCCTCAACAACGCCATCAACCACGGCGTCCTCGGCCCGATCGGCGTGGACCAGGCCGCCGAGACCGGCAAGTCGATCCTGTTCATGCTGGAGTCCAACCCCGGGCCCGGCCTCGGCGTCCTGCTCGCGTACTGGTTCTTCGGGCCGCGGCGGCTGCGCCCGACCGTCCCGGCCGCCGCGATCATCCACTTCTTCGGCGGCATCCACGAGATCTACTTCCCGTACATCCTCATGAAGCCGCGGATGATCCTCGCCGCGATCGCGGGCGGCATGACCGGCGTGGCGATCTTCATGATCAGCGACACCGGCCTGGTCGCCACCCCGTCGCCGGGCAGCATCTTCGCCTACCTCGCGCAGACGCCGCGCGGCGCGGGCAACTGGATCGGCGTCTACACCGGCATGCTCGCCTCCACCGCGGTCTCCTTCGTCGTCGGCGCCGCCCTGCTCGGCTTCGGCAAGCTCGCCGAGGCCCGCGGCGAGGGCGAGGACACGGACGGGAACGCCGCCGCCGAGGGCACGGACGCCCCGGCCGAGGATGAGAACGCCGCCGCCGAGGGCGCCGGCGACACCGCCAAGGAGACCAGCACCCGCTGACCCGGGCACCCGGGCCCCTTCCCGAAAGGCACATCACGATGAACGGCAAGGACGTCCGCAAGCTCGTCATCGCCTGCGACGCCGGCATGGGCAGCAGCGTCATGCTCGCCGGCCAGCTCCGCAAGGCGCTGAAGAAGAGCGACGTGACGGTCGAGCACACCCCCGTCGACTCCATCCCGGCCGACGCCGACGTGGTCGTCACGCACACCGGGCTCGCCGACCGCGCCCGGCGCGGCGCGGGCGGCGCGCCCGTGGTCACGTTCGAGGTCTACCTCGGCGACCCCGCCGTCGACCGGCTGGTCAAGGCGATCAAGGACGGCGGTGAGGTCGGTGGCTGACCGGGCGGCCGGCCTCCTCGCCCCCGAGGCGATCCGGCTGGACGCCCGCGCCGCCGGCCGCGACGACGCGGTCCGCGTGTGCGGGCAGGTCCTGGTGGACGTCGGCGCGGCCGAGCCCGGCTACATCGACGCGATGCTCGACCGGGAGCGGTCGATCTCCACCTACCTCGGCGAGGGCGTGGCCATCCCGCACGGCACGAACGAGGGCCGCGACCTCATCCGCCGGGACGCGCTGGCCTTCGTCCGGTTCCCCGAGGGGGCGGACTGGAACGGCGAGCCCGTCACCGTGTGCATCGCGATCGCGGCGCGCGGCGACGGCCACATGGAGATCCTCACCGAGCTGGCACAGGTGCTAATGGACCCCGACAAGGCGCGCGAACTGCGCGAGGCGGACGATCCCGGCCGGATCCTCGCCCTCCTCGACCCGCGCGCCGAAGAAGAGCAGACGACAGACCCGCTACAGACTGGACAGGGACACGCCGTATGAAGGTCGCCCGTTTCTACGCACCCGGCGACATCCGCCTGGAGGACGCGCCGGAGCCGACGCCGGGCCCGGGTGAGCTGAAGATCCGCGTCCGCAACTGCTCGACGTGCGGCACCGACGTCAAGATCTCCCGGTTCGGGCACCACCACATCGACCCGCCGCGGGTGATGGGGCACGAGATCGCCGGCGAGGTCGCCGAGGCCGGCCCGGGCGTCGCCGGCTGGGCGGCGGGCGACCGCGTCCAGGTCATCGCCGCCATCCCCGACGGCGCGTGCCCGGAGTGCCGCCGCGGCCGGATGACCGTCTGCGACGCGCAGGAGTCGATGGGGTACCACTACGACGGCGGGTTTGCCGAGTACATGATCGTCCCGGCGAAGGTGCTGGCGGTGGACGGGGTGAACCGCATCCCGGACGGCGTCTCGTTCGCCGAGGCGTCGGTGGCCGAGCCGCTCGCCTGCGTCCTCAACGGCCAGGAGCTGGCGGGCGTCGGCGAGGGCGACGACGTCGTGGTGTTCGGGTCCGGGCCCGTCGGCTGCCTGCACGTGCGGGTCGCCCGCGCGCGCGGCGCCGCCCGCGTGTTCCTCGTCGAGGTCAACGCCGAGCGGCTCGCCCAGGCCGCGGCGATCGTGAAGCCCGACGCCGCGATCGACGGGAGCGCCGCCGACGTCGTCGCGGAGGTCCGCGGGCTCACCGGCGGCCGCGGCGCGGACGTCGCGATCACCGCGGCGGCATCGGGCGCGGCGCAGGAGCAGGCGCAGCGGCTCGTCGCGCCCGGCGGCCGGGTCAGCCTGTTCGGCGGGCTGCCCAAGGACGCCCCGGTCATCTCCGTCGACGCCAACCGCGTCCACTACCGGGAGCTGTCCCTGGTCGGCGCGAACGGGTCGAGCCCCGCGCACAACGCCCGCGCGCTGGACCTGATCGGCTCCGGGCGGGTCCCGGTCGAGGACCTCATCACCCACCGCCTTCCCCTGGACGCCCTGCACGACGCCCTCGACCTCGTCACGCGGGGCGCCGCGATCAAGGTGACGATCGAACCCTGACCCGAAGGAGGCAGCCGTGCCCGAACGCACCGTCATCATCGGCTCGGCGCAGGGCCTGCACGCCCGCCCCGCGAAGATCTTCGTGCACCGGGCCGCGCAGCAGCCCGTCCCGGTGTCCATCCGCGCCGGGGACCGCGCGCCGGTCCCGGCGAGCAGCATCCTCGGCGTGCTGTCGCTCGGCGCCGCCCAGGGGACGGAGGTGGTCCTGTCCGCCGACGGCGACGGCGCGGACGCCGTCCTGGACGAGCTGGCCGAGCTGCTCGCCGGCGACCTGGACGCCGAGGAGCCGGACCATGTCTGAAGCGGCACCGTCTGAAGCGGCACCGTCCGCGGCTGCGGCGCCGCGGCGGCCCGCGGCGGAGCTGCGCGGCCTCGGCGTCAGCCCGGGCACGGCGGCGGGGCCGGCGGAGGTGATGGGGCCCGCCCCCGAGCTTCCGCCGCCCCGGGCCGTCACCGACCCGGAGGCGGAGACCGGCCGGGCCGTGCGCGCGCTGGCGGCGGTCGAGGCCGAGCTGGACCGGCGGGCCGCGGCCGCGCCGACGCCGGAGGCCCGGGAGATCCTCGCGGCGCAGTCGGCGATGGCCGCGGACCCGATGCTGGCCGCCGGTGTCCGGAGCCGCGTCGAGCGGGGCGCGGACGCGGCCCACGCCCTGCACGGCGCGTTCGCCGAGGCGGCGCAGGCGCTGCTGGCGGCGGGCGGCCACTTCGCGGAGCGGGCCGCGGACCTCGCCGACCTGTCCGGCCGCGCCGTCGCCGCGGTGCTCGGCCGCCCGGTGCCGGGCGTCCCGTCCCCCGGGCACCCGTTCGTCCTCGTCGCCGACGACCTGTCGCCGGCCGACACCGCCGCGCTCGACACCGGCGCCGTCCTCGCGCTGGTCACCGAGCGCGGCGGGCCCACCGGGCACACCGCGATCCTGGCCCGCTCGCTCGGCCTGCCCGCCGTCGTCGGCTGCGCCGGGATCCTCGGCGCGGCCGTCCCCGGCGAGCCGGTCTCGGTGGACGGGACGACCGGCACCGTCCGGACGGGCGTCACCGAGCGGGAGGCGGCCGGGATCAACGCGCGGGGGGCGGCGGCCGCCCGGGAGGCCGCGGTCCCCGCCGGGCCGGGCCGCACCGCCGACGGCCGCCCGGTCGACCTGATGGTCAACATCGGCTCCGCCGCCGACCTCGGCGGCGTCGACCTCACCGGCGTCGCAGGCGTCGGGCTGTTCCGCACCGAGTTCCTCTTCCTCGGCCGCCGGGAGGAGCCCGGGCCGGACGAGCAGGCCGCCGCGTACGCGGAGGTGTTCGCGGCCGCCGGCGACCGGACGGTCGTCGTCCGGACGCTGGACGCGGGCGCCGACAAGCCGCTGCCGTTCCTGCGCATGCCGGAGGAGCCGAACCCGGCGCTCGGCGTCCGCGGCCTCCGCGTCGCCCGGCGGCGCCCGGACGTCCTCACCACCCAGCTGGAGGCCATCGCCCGCGCCGCCGCCGGGACCCGCGCCCGGGTCGCCGTCATGGCGCCGATGGTGTCCACACCGGCCGAGGCGGACGAGTTCGTCGCACTCGCCCGCGACCGCGGACTGCCCGTGGCCGGCGTCATGATCGAGGTGCCGTCCGCCGCGCTGCGGGCCGCGCGGATCCTGCGCGAGGCGGACTTCCTCAGCATCGGCACGAACGACCTCAGCCAGTACACCCTCGCGGCCGACCGGCAGAGCAGCGACGTCCCGGAGCTGCTCGACCCGTGGCAGCCCGCCGTCCTCGACCTGGTCGCCCGCTGCGCGGAGGCGGGCGGCGCCGCGGGCAA
Source organism: Actinomadura sp. 7K534 (assembly GCF_004348575.1). Classification (NCBI taxonomy): domain Bacteria; kingdom Bacillati; phylum Actinomycetota; class Actinomycetes; order Streptosporangiales; family Thermomonosporaceae; genus Actinomadura; species Actinomadura sp. 7K534. The sequence continues at coordinate 5,408 of NZ_SMKB01000035.1, read as the reverse complement.
GTCCGTCGGGGTCTGCGGCGAGGCGGCCGCCGACCCGCTCCTCGCCCCCGTGCTGGCCGGGCTCGGCGTGACCCGGCTGTCGATGGCGCCGCGCGCGCTGCCCACGGTGCGCGCCGCGCTGCTGCGGCGCACGTTCGGCGAGTGCGCGGACCTGGCCGAGCGGGCGCTGGCCGCCGACGGCCCGGCCGAGGCGCGCGGACTGGCCCTGGCCCACCACAATGGAGGCGGTTAGGAGCGCGACGGGACGGGTGGGACGACGGTCATGTACGCCGAAGAACGACAGCAGGCGATCCTCGCGCTGGCGCGCTCCAAAGGCCGGGTGGACGTGGTCGCGCTGGCCGAGGAGTTCTCGGTCACCACCGAGACGATCCGCCGCGACCTGACCGTCCTGGAGCGGGCCGGGACGGTCCGGCGCGTGCACGGCGGCGCGATGCCGGTCGAGCGGCTCGGCTTCGAGCCCGAGCTCGCGGCGCGGGACGCCGTGATGACCGAGGAGAAGCAGCGCATCGCCAAGGCCGCGCTGGCGGAACTGCCCGACGAGGGCTCGATCATCGTGGACGCCGGCACGACCACCGCGCGGTTCGTCCAGCTGCTGCCGGCCGACCGCGAGCTGACCGTGATCGTGAACTCGCCGCCGCACGCCTCGGTGCTGGCCGCCCGCCCCAACCTCACCGTGATCATCCTCGGCGGGCGGGTGCGCGCCCGGACGCTCGCCACCGTGGACGACTGGGTGCTGCGCCCGCTGGCCGACCTGTGGGTGGACGTCGCGTTCATGGCGACCAACGGCTGCTCGGCCGAGCGCGGGCTGACCACCTCCGACCAGGCCGAGGCCGCGGTGAAGCGGGCGATGATCGCCTCGTCGCGGCGCCGGGTGCTGCTGGCGGACCGCACCAAGATCGGCCACGACCACCTGGTGCGGTTCGCCGGGCTGGCCGACATCGACGTGCTGATCACCGACACCGGGCTGGACACCGACCTGGCCGCCGACCTCGCCGCCGCGGGCCCGGAGATCATCCGGGCGTGACCCGCGACCGGGCGGGCCGCCGGGCCGGCCGCGGCGGCGGGCCGTCCCGCCTGCCGGTAGGCTGTCGGCGCCGCGCCGGGGTCGGAGGGACACTCCGGCCGATCCCGGACGGAGGGGAAGCATGACGCGGGCGCCCGCGCACGAGGCCACCGGCGACCTGCCCCTCCCCGGCAGGCTGCTCGCCGTCGCGACGCGCATGTTCGCCGAGAAGGGCTTCGAGAACACCTCGGTCCAGGAGATCGTGGACGCGGCGGGCGTCACCAAGGGCGCGATGTACCACTACTTCGGCTCGAAGGACGACCTCCTCTACGAGATCTACCACCGGCTCCTGCGGCTGCAGATGTCACGCCTGGAGCGCATCGCGGACGGCCCCGGCAGCGCGGGTGAGCGGCTCCGCGCGGCGGCCGTCGACGTCCTCGACACCTCGTTCCGGCACCTGGACGACTTCACCGTCTTCTTCCGCTCCACCCACCTGCTGTCCCGCGACCACCGCGAGGCCGTCCGCGCCGAGCGCCGCCGCTACCACGAGCGCTTCCGCGCCCTCGTCCAGGAGGGCCAGCGCGAGGGCGCGTTCCGCGACCGCACGCCCGCCGACATCGCGGTGCACTTCTTCTTCGGCACCGTCCACCAGATCGGCAGCTGGTACCGCCAGGACGGCCCCCTCGACACGGCCGCCATCAGCGAGCACTACGTCGACCTCTTCCTGAACGGCCTCAGGAGCTGACCGGGCGGGTCACTCGACCAGCAGGGAGAGGATCTCGGCGACGCAGACGGGCTTGTCGCCCCCCTCGCGCTCGATCGTCACGCGGACCTTGGCCCGCGCCCCGGACGGCCCCCGCTCCAGCGACAGCAGCTCGGCGCCCGCGCGGACGCGCGAGCCGACCGGCACCGGCGCGGGGAAGCGGACCTTGTCCGAGCCGTAGTTGACGCCCATCGACAGGCCCTCGACCCGGTAGATCTCGGACGCCAGCATGGGGAGCAGCGACAGCGTCAGGTAGCCGTGCGCGATCGTCCCGCCGAAGGGGCCCCGCGCCGCCCGCTCGGCGTCGACGTGGATCCACTGGTGGTCGCCGGTCGCGTCGGCGAACAGGTCGACCCGCTCCTGCGTGATCGTGTGCCACTCGCTGCGGCCCAGGTGACCGCCGACGGCCTTCTCCAGCTCGTCCACTCCGCTGAACGTCCGCATCCCGCGACCTCCGTGAAAGACACCTGCCGTGACTCCTCAGATCTCAACATACCGACCGGTTGGTATGCAACGTCCGGGATGGACGGCCCGCAGCGCGCGGACCGCCCCCGGCCGGCGGGCGGGACGGCCCCGCGGCGTCCGCCCCGGCGCCGCGAGGCCCTCCGGCCCGCCGGCAGGTCGCCGGCGCGTGCGGCTGACGCGCGGACCCCCCTCCTGCACACGGCCCGCCGGCACCGCCACGCCTCCGGCTCACCATGCACAGCGCCCGCGTGCCGTGAGGTGTCACGCACGCCGCCGTTCGGCCGGTGCCGCGCATGGCCCGCAAGGGCGCGCGTCCCGGCACCGGTTCCGGGGACCAGTGTCCCAGCCGCGCCCCTCGGACGGGGGCGATACGGGCCACGGACGGCGAAATCGCAGCGACGTGCCGGAACGTGGGCAAGCTGTACATCAGGCCACAAAACGAGTTCGACTTTTGTACGCGCGCGTACGTAGCGACGGCGGCGCCGCGCGCGTTAGATCTGCGCTATGAAGATCGCCGCGCGGGCGGCGACGATCGTCGCGACCCTACTCGCGACGCTCGGCGCCCACCCCCTGCCCGCCGGGGCGTCCGACGACGCTCCAGGAACGTCCGAGCACACGATCGCCATGGGCGACTGGAACCGCCCCTACCTCCTGCACCTCCCGCCGGAACGGAGGCCGCGCGAGCCGGTGCCGCTCGTCGTGGCGCTCCACGGCGGCCTGAACGATCCGGAGTACGTCCGCAGGCAGAGCGGCCTGGACGAGGCCGCCGACGCGGCCGGCTACGCCGTCGCCTACCCCGAGGGCCTCCTCGGCACCTGGAACGCGGGGGCGTGCTGCTGGTTCGCCCGCTGGGCCGGGGTCGACGACGTCGCCTTCCTCGACAAGCTGATCGACACCCTGGTGGAGCAGGGCGTGGCCGACCCGCGCCGGGTCTTCGTGACCGGGTTCTCCAACGGCGGCGGCATGGCCTACCGCTACGCGTGCGAGCGCTCGGCGAGGGTCGCCGGGATCGCGGTGGTGTCGGGCGCCCTCGCCATCGGCTGCACGCCCGCCCACCCCACGTCGGTGCTGGCGTTCCACGGGACCTGGGATCCGTCCGTCCCCTACCACGGCGGCGGGAACATGGACGCGGGCGTGGAGTTCCCGTTCTTCTCCGTCCAGGTCACCATGGAGTACTGGCGGTGGCTGAACCGGCTGCCCGCGCTGTCGTGGCCGGTGCCCGGCGGCCCGGACGGCTGCGTCGGCACCGGCCCCGGACCGCTCGTCGTCGCGCTCTGCACGGAGCAGCAGGGCGGCCACGAATGGCCCGGTTACGCCAGCGGCCTGATGCTCGACTTCTTCACCGCCCGCCCGTCGCTCCCGAAGGCCGCCTGAGCGGAGCACGGCGGGGCCCGGCCGGACCCCGCCGTGCTCAGGCGCGCTCAACCGGGTTCAGGCGGACTCGGCCTTGGCCGCGGCCGCGGCGATCTTCGGCACGACCTGCTCGATCAGGTAGGGAACCGACAGCGGGGTCGGCGTGCGCAGCGGCCAGAACTCCTGCAGGCTGACCGGCACGTAGGAACCGCGCTCGACGACCGCGAGGTCGGCGAAAAGCTTGCTCTCCTCGATCCGCTTCTTCGTGGCCGGGTCGTCGTTGTGGTGGCTGATCAGCACGTCCACGTCGAGCACCGAGATCTTCTCCATGCTGAGCTCGGCGGCGAAACCGGCACCGGGGAGCTTCTCCAGCGACTCGGGCAGCTCCATCCCGAACTGGCCGAGCAGCTTGACGCTGGTGTCCTCGCGGGACTTCATCACGGCGATGTTCCCGTTCGGGAAGACGCTGGTGAACGCGAACGTCCGGCCCTTCAGCTCGGGGTGCTCCTCCTTGACCTGGGCGATCCGGCCGTCCACCTCGCCGACCAGCTCCCTGCCGTCGTCGGGCCGGCCGATGGCCTTGGCGACCTGGAGGGTGATCTGCTGCCAGGCGTCCTCGGCGGGCCCGGTCTCGTACGCGACGGTCGGCGCGAGCTTGGAGAGCTTCTCGTACTCCTTGTCGATGTAGAAGTCGCCGGCGGCCAGGATCAGGTCGGGCCGCAGCGCCGCGACCTCCTCCAGATTGTGCCCGGCCTCGCCCGCCTTCAGCAGCTTGGGCCGCGCACCGGTGATCTTCGGAGCGTTCCAGGGGGCGAGCCCGTCGTCCTGCACCCCGGTCAGCTCCGCCATGCCGACGGGCGTGACGCCGAGCGCGAGCAGCACGTCCTGGTCGATCTCCCCGAGCGCGACGATCCGCTTCGGCTCGGACTCGATCGTGGCGGTGCCGAGCTTGTGCGCGACCGTCACGGGGAAGGCGCCGCCGCCCGCCCCGCCGGCGCCCTCCCCCGCCGGTTCGTCGTCGCCGCACGCGGCGGCCGTGCCCAGGCTGAGGACGAGCGCCGCGGCAATGGCGGCACGCCGCATCATGGTGCGCATAAGAGGACCGGGCCTTCCAGAATCATGATTATGGTCGGCGTGATCTTAGGTTAGCCTCACCTAAATCATCAAGATCCTGATCGTATGACCCGGCTCACGGGCCCCGGCCCCGTCCGCCGCGCCGGGCCGCCCTCTCACCGCAGATCAGCCGGGGCTAGGCTCCCCTCGATCGATCATCGGCAGAGGAGAACCCCGGCAATGCTGCGGCGTGTGGCCATGGACGTCAGCCCCCTGCGGGACAGCAAGGCGTTCCGGGACGTGTTCGTGGCGCGCACGGTTTCGGTCTTCGGGATCGGCATGCTGGCGGTGGCGGTCCCCCTCCAGGTCTACGCGCTGACCGGGTCGACGGTGCACGTCGGCGCCGTCGCCGGGGCCGAGGGGTTCGCGCTGCTCGCCGGGTTCCTGTGGGGCGGGGTGCTGGCCGACCGGCACGACCGGCGGCGCCTGATGCTGCGGGCGCGGACCGCCGCGGGGATCGGCTTCGCGCTGCTGGCGCTCAACGCGTTCCTGCCGGCCCCGTCCGTCGCCGCCGTCTACGTGCTCGCGGCGTGGGACGGGCTCGCCACCGGGGTCAGCGTCACCGCGCTGCTGGCCGCGACGCCGGCGCTGGTCGCGCCGGACAAGCTCGTCGCGGCGGGGGCGCTCAACGCGCTGACCGTGCGGCTCGGGTCGATGGTCTCGCCCGCGCTCGGCGGGCTCGTGGTGGCGGGGTTCGGGGTCGGGTGGAAC
>NZ_SMKB01000359.1:0-5428 GCF_004348575.1 Actinomadura sp. 7K534 | reverse complement strand
GGGTCGGGAGGCGCCGAGGAACGTGTAGGGCGCATCGGGCTCGCCGCTCTCCGGCAGGTTGCGCGGTGCCCACTCGGGCACGTCGTCGTGTCCGCTCATCGCCGTTCTCCGTTTCCCGGGCGGGGTCGCCGGGTGCCGTCTCGCCGCGTCGTGGCGGCCCGCCGGTGAGACACATGGGGAATATGTCTCAAGAGGGCCAGATGTGATGTTCGTCTCATCGGCGTCCTCCGTCAAGTGTTTCGGCGGCTCAGGAACGGATCGGGCCTCCGGTGCGCGCCCGGCCGCCCGCCGGGGGCGGCTGCGGGGTGCGGTCGGCCGGGGATGTGCGCCGCCACTGGACGCGGTGGCGCCGTTCGGCGCGGTGCGCCGTCCGCGTGCGGCCGTCCGGCCGGAGACCTGGGTCCACGGGACCTCCCCTCGAGGCGCGGGGACGGGGTTGCCGCCGTTCATCAGTACGCGGCGCGGACCCGGAATGGCTCGGTGCGCGTCCAGGTGTTTCTGACGGACGGTGCCCGCCCGGAAACGCCGCGCTGCACACGGATTCGCGGGCGAAAAGTTCGCTTCGGCGGGTTTTCGGACCGTGGCCGAAGCAGGCCACGGCCGGGTCTTGCCTTTTCGCCGGGATGTGCTCAGGCCCGCCGCAGGCGGTCACGGCCGGGCCGCGGGGTCAAGCACGGGGCGAGCGCGGGTCCGTGCAGAGCCGGGGAAGTGCCAGGGAAACCCTGGACATGAAAAGCGGCGCCGGGTGGATACGGGGGCAATCCACCCGGCGCCGCATCATCGGTGTTCCGACGGGGGCCCGGAACACCGGCACGGGCGCTCCGACGGGGGACCAGAGCGCCGGTACAAATCGTACACCGAAACCCCCCGCGGTTAGTCAAGAGAATGTCACGACCCGATTTCCGGTCGCTGTCCGGAAACCGGCTTCTGTCCCTGCTTCGCGTGGTCGCCGAAGCTCGCGGGCGCCACCGGCTCCCGTCCGCCGTTGGCGACGACCACCGCGACGTAGGGCAGCACCAGTGCCCCGGCCACGAGGATCAGCACCGCCCACGCCGGCGCACCGGCCACCGCGGTCAGTATCGCGCCGACGAAGCAGACCGTCCGCACGCCCATGGACACCAGGTACCGCCGCTGCCGGTGCTCGATGTCCTCTGACATGGGGCGGGGAGCGTCGGTGACCGTGTAGACCTCCGGCCCCCGCTGGTGATTGACCTTCACCATTCCACGGTAAGCCCATGGGGTCCGGCTGGCGACAGCAGTACGGGTCAAATCATCGCATCGGAGGAACGACATGACCGATCGCACGTACCGGGTGACGGAGATCGTGGGCACCTCGCCGGAGTCGGTCGAGAGCGCCGTCCGCAACGGCGTCCGCCGCGCCGCGCAGACCCTGCGCCACCTGGACTGGTTCGAGGTGACCGAGGTCCGCGGCCAGATCGAGGACGGGGAGGTCGCCCACATCCAGGTGACCATGAAGGTCGGCTTCCGCCTGGAAGACGCCTGAGCAGCCGCTGAGGCCCCGCTGGGGCCCGTCCCGGACCGGAGCCGGGCCCCAGCCGGGCTCAGGTCGCCTGGCTCACCGTCGACATGTGGAAGTCCGGGACGCGGAGGGCAGGCATCGCGGCGCGGGTGAAGTAGTCGGACCACTCGCGCGGCAGCGTCGCGCCCGTCTCGCCGACCTCGGTGAGGCGGGACAGCAGGTCCACGGGGCTCTCGTTGAACCGGAAGTTGTTCACCGCGCCGACGACCTCGCCGTCCTCGACGAGGTAGACCCCGTCGCGGGTGAGGCCGGTCAGCAGCAGGCTCTGCGGGTCGACCTCGCGGATGTACCACAGGCACGTCAGCAGCAGCCCGCGCTCGGTGCGGGCGACCATCTCCTCCAGCGACGCGCCGCCGTCCGGCCCGGCCATCGCCAGGTTGTCGACGGCCGGGGTGACCGGCAGCCCGGTGCGCCCGGCCGAGTGCCGGGTCTGGGTGAGCGAGGTGAGCACGCCGTCCCTGATCCACTCGGTGGCGCCGAGCGCGAGGCCGTTGTCGAACACCGACGACTCGCGGCCGGAGGCGTGCGCGACGACGAACGGGGCGCACTCCAGGCCGGGCGCGGCCGGGTCGCTGGACAGCGAGACCGGCAGGTCCGCGAGCCGCTCCCCGACCCGGGTGCCGCCGCCCGGGGCGCTGAACACCGTCCGGCCGTCGTGGGCGTCCTGCGCGCCCGCCGACCAGTACAGGTAGATCATCAGGTCGGCGACCGCGGACGGCGGCAGGATCGTCTCGTACCGCCCCGCCGGCAGGTCGACGCGCCGCTCGCCCCACTCCAGCCGCCTGGCGAGGCCGCCGGTCAGCGCGGGGACGTCGACGTCGGTGAAGTCGCGGGTGGCGACCCCCGCCCACGCCGAGCCGCCCGCGCCCTTGGCGTTGACCTCCAGCAGCCCGGTCGGCTGGTCGTGCCGCAGCCGCAGCCCCGCCGAACTGCCCAGGAACGTCGACGTCAGCATGTGGTTCGCGAACCCGTACAGGCGCCGGTCCCCGGCCTCCGCGGCGGCGAACGCCTCGCCCAGCGCGGGCGCGAACCCCTCGAACACGCCGATGCCGGTCTCGGCCGGGTCGTCGTCCCATCCCGCCGCGGGCGGCCCCTCGGTGATCAGCGGGGCGGCGTCCTCGGCGGGCTCGTTGCCGGCGGCGTCGGCCTCGGCGGCGCGCACCAGGTCCTCGACGCCGTCCGCGCCGACCGCCGACCGCGACACCACGCCCGCCGCGACGCCGTCCGCGGTGCGGCGCAGCGCGATGACCGTCAGGCGGCTGGACCGGGTCACCCCGTTGGTCGTGAGCGTGTTGCCCGCCCACCGCAGGTTCGCGGTGCTCGACTCGTCGGCGATGACGATGCAGTCGTCGGCCCGCGACGCGGCCAGCGCGCGCTCGACGGCCTCCTGAGCCCTCACTGGCCCGCCTCCTTCAGGGTGTTGAGGATGTTGACGCCGCGGAACAGCGCCGCCGGGCAGCCGTGGCTGACCGGCGCGACCTGCCCCGGCTGGCCCTTTCCGCAGTTGAACGCGCCGCCCAGCACGTACGTCTGCGGGCCGCCGACGGCCTCCATCGAGTTCCAGAAGTCGGTGGTGGTCGCCTGGTAGGCGACGTCGCGGAGCTGCCCGGCCAGCCGCCCGTTCTCGATCCGGTAGAACCGCTGGCCGGTGAACTGGAAGTTGTGGCGCTGCATGTCGATCGACCAGCTCTTGTCGCCGACGATGTACACGCCGCGCTCGACACCGGAGATCAGCTCGCCGGTGGACGGGCCGTCCTCCGCGGGCCGCAGCGAGACGTTCGCCATCCGCTGGATCGGCATGCTGGACGCGGCGTCCGCGAACGCGCACCCGTTGGAGCGGTCGGCGCCGGTCAGCCGGGCGATGCGGCGGTCGGTCTGGTAGCCGGTGAACAGCCCCCCGGAGATGATGTCGAAGGACTGCGTCCGCACGCCCTCGTCGTCGTAGCCGACGGTGGCCAGGCCGTGCTCGGCGGTGCGGTCCCCGGTGACGTTCATGACCTCCGAGCCGTACCGGAGCTTCCCGAGCTTGTCGGGCGTGGCGAACGAGGTGCCCGCGTACGCGGCCTCGTACCCGAGCGCCCGGTCGAGCTCGGTCGCGTGCCCGATCGACTCGTGGATCGTCAGCCACAGGTTCGACGGGTCGACCACCACGTCGTACACGCCCGCCTCGACCGACGGGGCGGCGAGCTTCTCGGCGAGCAGCTCCGGGATGCGGGCCAGCTCCCCGTCCCAGTCCCAGTGCTCGCCCGACAGCCACTCCCACCCGTACCCGGCGGGCGGCGCGAGCGTCCGCATCGTGTCGAACAGGCCGTCCCTGATGCCGACGGCGTTCACGACGGGGTGCAGCCGGACGCGCTGCTGGGTGGTGACGGTGCCCGCCAGGTCGGCGAAGAACTTGTTCTCCTTGACCTGCAGCAGCGTCGCGTCCACATGGTCGACGCGGTCGTCGCCGAGCAGCCGGCGGCTCCAGTCCGCCAGCAGCGCCGCCTTCTCGGCGGTCGGCACGTCGAACGGGTCGACCTCGTACGCCGAGACCCAGGTGCGCTCGCCGTGCACGGGCTCGGGGGCCAGCTCGATCGGCTCCCGGTTGACGGGCCTCGCGACCGCGGCGACCTCCACCGCGCGGGCGGCCAGCCCGGCGGCGCCCTCGGGCGTCAGGTCGATGCCGGCGGCGAAGCCCCAGGTGCCGTCCTTGACGACGCGGACCGACAGACCGACGTCGTCGGCGTCCAGCGCGGTCTCCAGCGCGGCGTCGTGCAGGCGGAGGGTCTGGCTGCGGATGCGCTCCAGGCGGAAGTCGGCGTGCTCGGCGCCCAGCTCCCGGGCCCGGGACAGGGCCGCGTCGGCCAGCGCGCGAAGCGGCAGCGCGGTGAAGGCGGGATCGATGTCATGCACCCTTGGCAACCTACCCGCCGGGTACGGCGCGCGGCCGAACAAACACGGATGGCGGATCTTGTCGGTTCGGCACATCCGCAGGGTGCGCGAAGGCCGCTAGTGTCGTGCGCTGTCATCACCGTGCGACGCGGTGCACCACGAACAGCAACGAGAGGGTCGTGATGAGTCGCTCTGTCCTCGTCACCGGGGGGAACCGGGGCATCGGCCTGGCGATCGCCCGCGAGCTCGCCGCCGCGGGCGACGCGGTCGCCGTCACCTACCGGTCCGGCGAGCCCCCCGAGGGCCTGTTCGGCGTGCGCTGCGACGTGACCAGCGCCGAGGACGTCGACGCCGCCTTCGGCAAGGTCGAGGCGGAGCAGGGCCCGGTCGAGGTGGTCATCGCCAACGCCGGCATCACCAAGGACACCCTGCTGGCGATCATGAGCGAGGAGTCGTTCACGTCGGTGCTCGACACCAACCTGACCGGTGCGTTCCGCGTCGCCAAGCGCGGCGTGAAGGGCATGATGCGCAAGCGCAGGGGCCGCATCGTGCTGGTCTCCTCGGTCGTCGGGCTGTCGGGGTCGGCGGGGCAGACCAACTACGCCGCGTCCAAGGCGGGCATGGTCGGCTTCGCGCGGTCCCTCGCCCGCGAGCTGGGCTCGCGCGGCATCACCGTGAACGTCGTGGCGCCCGGCTTCGTCGAGACCGACATGACGGCCGTCCTCAGCGAGGACCAGCACAAGGCCGTCACCGCGGCGATCCCGCTCGGCCGGATCGCGCAGCCGGACGAGATCGCCAAGGCCGTGCGGTTCGTGGCGAGCGAGGACGCCGCCTACATCACCGGGGCCGTGATCCCGGTCGACGGCGGCCTGGGAATGGGGCACTGACGGCATGGGGATCCTCGAAGGCAAGCGCATCCTGGTCACCGGCGTCCTCACCGACGCCTCGATCGGCTTCCACGTCGCGCGGGTCGCGCAGGAACAGGGCGCCGAGGTGGTCCTCACCGCCTACCCC
>NZ_SMKB01000358.1:0-5440 GCF_004348575.1 Actinomadura sp. 7K534 | reverse complement strand
CGGGTGGGGGCGGTCGCCTGGGCGGCGCGGACCGCGGCCGCGAACCCCCTCAGCTGCGTCGGGCTGAACTCGTCCTGGATCCGCTCGAACTCGTAGCGCTCCTCGGCGCGGGCGTGCGTCAGCACGTCCATCCGCAGCTTGTCGAGCGTCTTGAGGAACGCGGGGTCCTCGGTGTCCATGCCGTCCAGCTCGGACAGCGTCTCCTTGGCGGCGCGCTCCTCGGCGAGCCGGTCGTCCACGATCCCGTCCCCGCCCGGAATGCGGCGGGCCATCGGGTGGACGATCTCCTCCTCCGCGGTCTCGTGCACGGCCAGCAGCCGTACCAGGGCGCGGAACGCCTCCTTGCGCTCCTGCCCTTGGGAATGCATGACTTCGTCGAACAGGTCGCGGATCTGGCCGTGCTGCGCCTTCAGCAGGTCGATCAGATCCTCGGTGGACGAGTACTGCTTCTCGGTGGTGCTCACTGCCGTTCCCTCGCTTCGTCGTTCGTGACCACCCGCCAGGGGTGCGATGTGCCGGGGCCGCGGGCGTTACTCGTACGGCTTGTCGCGCAGGCGCGGGACCGGGTGCGCGCCCTCGGTCTGGAGGCGGTACTCGTCGCCGAACTTGTGCCGGTGCTCGTCGATGACGACCTCGGTCGACGGCCGCTCGGCGTTGATCTTGTCCTGCATCGCCTCGAACCGCTCGTGGGCCTCCCAGACGATGCCGGTGCCCAGCGTGGTGTAGTCGATCTGCGTGGCGAGCAGCTCGCGGATGTACGCCTTGTTCGGCTCGAACGTGACCGGCTCGGGCAGCTCGTGCGGCAGCATCGCCTCCGGGTCGCGGCCCTCCGCCTGGCGCATCATGTCGCACGCGAGGCGCAGGTGCTCCAGCTCCATGTTCAGGTGCAGCTCCCAGATGCCCTTGACGCGCGGGTCGCTCTCGGTCTGCATGAACGAGTAGTACATGTAGCACTCGTTGTACTCGTGGTTGACGAGGCGCTCGTACCAGGTCTCGTTCGGGTCCAGCATGGACTCGTAGTGGGTGACGTGCTCCTCCTCCACCATCCCGATCTCCTGGTAGAGCTGCCGGGCGATGGGCTCCATGTAGAGCGGGCCCATGTTCATGTAGAAGTTCATCGTCTGCTGCTCCGCCGCCATGATGGTCAGCGCGTGCAGCTTCGACAGCGGCGCGGCGGCGTCGCGGTCGTAGGGCTCGCGGACGTTGTCGACCGGGTCGCGGTGCTGCTGGTAGGTGGGGCGTCCCGGCATCACCTCGGTGAGCCCGTCGACGATCTTCTCCGCCTTGCGGTGCTCGATCATCTCGTAGAGGTTGGCGTACCGGTACAGGTGGTCGAAGTCCTCCAGGAGGCCGAACTCGTAGCACGCCTTGAGGTACGGGTCGGGCTCCATACGGGCCACCCAGCCGGTCAGGTCGGTGGCGACCTGCTCGTAGGAGATGGTGGTCTCCAGGACGGACGCCTGGCCGGGCAGCAGCCAGTTGACGACCTTCTGCTGCTGCTGTTCGACGTAGCGGACCTTGGCCAGCTGCCGCTTGGTCTCGATGTCGGGGCACATCCGCGCGAAGTGGTGGCTGTACATGATGGCCTCCACCTCGAGGCCGTTCAGCGCGATGATGCGGCACTTCGTGTACGGGTCGGAGTTGTCGGGGTCGACCGGGGCCACGTCGAGCTGGCCCCAGTTGCGGAACTGGTCGTCGATCGGGATACCGCGGTGTTCGAACGGATTGAACGCCACCAGGCTGGTCCTTCCTCTCACTTGCGCGTCGCCATGACGCTCGGTGCGCCTACCCGTCAGGCCCCGTCCCGCACATCTCCGGTGGGCGAACTCCAAGATCTTTATGTGGCGTTGGTCTCGTCGCGACCACCGGCGGCCGAACGTTTTCGCACGTCAAGACGGTCCGCCCTTGCCGTGGCCGCCGGCCGTCTGATCGGGCTGGACGGGGCCGGCACCGACGTGGGGATGGTGCAGGTCGAAGGCCGGGCGCTCCGAGCGGATGGCCGGGACGGCGGTGAAGTTGTGGCGCGGCGGCGGGCAGGACGTCGCCCATTCCAGGGAGTTGCCGTAACCCCAGGGGTCGTCGACGTGCACGTCCCGGGCCTTGCGGGACGTGCGCCAGACGTTCCACAGGAACGGGAAGGTCGACAGCCCCAGCAGCGCGGCGCCGGCCGAGGAGACCAGGTTCAGGGTGGTGAACTCGTCGGCGTAGTCCGCGTAGCGGCGCGGCATGCCGGCGACTCCGAGCCAGTGCTGGACGAGGAACGTGGTGTGGAAGCCGATGAACAGCATCCAGAAATGGATCTTCGACAGCCGTTCGTCCAGCATCCGGCCGGTCATCTTGGGCCACCAGAACGCGAACCCGGCGAACATCGCGAACACCACGGTGCCGAACAGCACGTAGTGGAAGTGCGCGACGACGAAGTAGGAGTCGTGGGTGTGGAAGTCGAGCGGCGGCGAGGCGAGGATGACGCCCGTGAGGCCGCCGAACAGGAAGGTGACCAGGAACCCCAGCGCCCACAGCATCGGGGATTGCAGCACGATCTGCCCGCGCCACATCGTCCCGACCCAGTTGAAGAACTTGATGCCGGTCGGGATGGCGATCAGGAACGACATGAAGGAGAAGAACGGCAGCAGCACCCGTCCGGTGGCGAACATGTGGTGCGCCCAGACCGTCATGGACAGGCCGGTGATGGTGATGGTGGCGAAGACCATGCCGACGTAGCCGAACAGGGGCTTGCGGCTGAAGACGGGGATGACCTCGGTGATGATCCCGAAGAACGGCAGCGCGACGATGTAGACCTCGGGATGCCCGAAGAACCAGAACAGGTGCTGGTACATCAGCGGTCCCCCGTTCGCGGGGTCGTAGATGTGGGCGTTCAGGATGCGGTCGGCCCACAGGGCGGCCAGCGCGGCGGCCAGCACCGGGAAGGCCAGCAGGACCAGGACCGACGTGAACAGCACGTTCCAGGTGAAGAGCGGCATCCGGAACATGGTCATCCCGGGCGCGCGCATGGTGAGGATGCTGGTCATGAAGTTGACCGCGCCCAGGATCGTCCCGAAGCCGGACATGATCAGCCCGCCGATCCAGAGGTTTCCGCCCACCCCCGGGGAGCGCATCTCGTCCGAGAGGTTCGGGTAGGCGGTCCAGCCGAAGCTCGCGGCGCCGTCCGGGTTCAGGAAGGCGGAGAGGGCGATCAGGGCGCCGAAGAAGAACAGCCAGAAGCTCAGCGCGTTCAGCCGCGGGAACGCCACGTCCGGCGCCCCGATCTGCAGCGGCATGATGACGTTGGCGAAGCCCGCGAACAGCGGGGTCGCGAAGAAGAACATCATGATCGTGCCGTGCATGGTGAACATCTGGTTGTACTGCTGGTTGCTCACCACCTGCAGCCCCGGATGCGCCAGTTCCCCGCGGATGACCATGGCCATCAGCCCGGCGAGCGAGAAGAACCCGAACGAGGCGATCAGGTACAGGTATCCGATCTTCTTGTGGTCGGTGGTGGTCAGCCACTCGACCACCACCTTGCCCTTGCCGCGCCGTACCGGCGCGGCCAGTGAGGTCGCCGGCTCCCCCGCCGGCCGTTGCACGTCGGTCACCGGGGCGCTCCTCGGATCAGGCGGCCGGCCGCGGGGAGTCCCCGCGTCAGCATGTGGGCGACGGGGACGGCCCGGCGGCGCGCTCCGCTGCGCCGGGGGTGGCCTGCGCACCGGTGGAGACGGGGCAGGGCTGCCGCATGACCAGCGGGATCACCGCCGCCAGGAAGGCCGTCGCGGCTACCATCACCGCCGCCAGGACGACCGCCGCCCGCGGCGGCCGCCACGAGACGCACGGCTCCTCGGGCGGCACGCCGAACTCGGCCAGCCGCCGGCTCAGCCACGGGTCCCGCCGGTCGAACTCGGCGTCGAGATGCCGCAGCACCGCCCGCTCGTGCTCGGACAAACCCATCGGCATCTCCCCCCATGGCGCCGACCGTCCGCGCGGTGCCCGCTCGGTCAGCGGAAGGAAAGATGACCGAGCAGAGTCAGGTGACTCCTCTGAGTGAGGCCGCGAATGCGGCACCTACCCTCGTGGTCAGGCCGAAACCTGCCGTGCCCGCCGCCTGCGCCCGGCCACGGCGTACCACTGGACGGCGAGGACGACCGCCAGCGCGACCTCCACCAGGTCGCCGCCGTAGTACATCAATTGCGCGGCGACGTGCAGGTCACTCGCCGCGAAGGCCGTCCCCGGCGGGGGCAGGGCATAGAGGGTCTTGGCGAGGACGGCGTGCGCGGCCCCGGCGGCCAGCAGCGTCGCCCCGCGGAGCGGCAAACCCCAGCGGCGCCGCACCGGGTCGAGCTGGCAGATCGCGGCGGTGAACAGCAGCCCGGCCGCCACCACGTGCGCGTGGACCAGCGCGTGCAGGATCGGCCGGTCGTGCGCGGCGGCCAGCAGCGGCGTCCGGTACAGCACCCACAGCCCGCCCATGTCGAGCGCGGCCGCAACCGGCGGGAACAGCAGCCAGCCGGACACGCGCCAGTGCGCCGCCGCCAGCAGCGCCCGGCGCGGCCCTCCGGGGCGCAGGGCCCGCAGCGCCAGCGTCAGCGGCCGGGCGAGCACCAGCAGCACCGGCGCGACCATCCCGGCCAGCAGGTGCTGCGCCATGTGGACGGTGAACGCCCCGCCCGGCAGCGGCCCGGCGACCGCGGCGGCCAACGCGGCCCCACCGGCGGCGAAACACGCGTCCCGTCCCCACGGCCAGGCGTCCCCGCGCCCGCGCAGCCTCCGCGCGGCGGCAAGGTACCCGGCGACCACCGGCAACGCGCACGCCACGGCCACGATCTGCCCGGCCTCCAGGCCCGGACCATGGCCGTTGTGCATCACCGCTCCCGGCCGCCCAGCCGCCGCGCACGCACGGCGAGCACCGCACCGACGGCCAGCAGCACGACTCCGGCACCGTTCCACACCAGGTCGTAGGGCAGCAGATCGGGAACGTCATAGCGGACCTGGTGCACGCGTAGCACCTTGTGGTCGACCAGCCCGTCGAACAGCTGGAAGCCGCCCAGCCCCAGGAACAGCCCGGCCCAGGCATGCGCCGCCGACAGGGCCCGATCGCGCCGCAGATCGGCCCACCACACGAACCCGATCACCAGCCCCAGCAGTTCGGCCGTGTGCAGCAGCCCGTCGGTCAGCAGCCCGATCGCCGGCGTGGACCGGTCGTAGAAGTGGTGCCAGCCCAGCAACTGGTGGAAGACGATCTCGTCCACCGCCGCCATCACCGCGACGCCGATCAGCACCCCGACCGCCACCGACCGCCCCACCCGCACCGGCCGCACCTCGGACCGCCCATCCGCGGGCTCGGAAGAACCACTCATAGCCGCCCAACTCCACACCTGATCGCCACCACCGCCTACCCCGCCGCACGGCGATCACTCGCCCGCCGGACGAGTCGCGGGGCTACGGCTGG
>NZ_SMKB01000357.1:0-5449 GCF_004348575.1 Actinomadura sp. 7K534 | reverse complement strand
ACGGCGACGCGGACGGAGTGGGCGTGGGCATCGGCGGGCGGCCGGTCGGAACGACGGGATCCGGGCAGGCGGGCGCCGGGGCGGCACGGGTCGTCCCGGAGGACTCGGCGGCGAGCGTCTTTCTCAATTTCTCCGCAGATGATTCCGGCGGTTCAGATGATCTCCGTGCAGTTTTTCCGTCGCTCTGCGTGACGTGGGAAGTGGGGTGCGTTCGTCCGATGGACGGCTGATTTTCCGGGTAGGGGCCGGTGGACGGCGCAATCGCTATCGACAGCACGATGGTCGCGGCCGGCGCCGCCGCGGCACTGAGCCCGACGAGGCTTTTTGCGGAACCGCCCTGGTATAGCGCGCATAGAGCCAGCAAGGGAACGGCGGACAGTTCGAGAAGACGGGGATGGCGCATCTTCGCGTTCGAACGCAGAATCCTGGCCGCGCGGGAGACCTGCCCGCGCCGCAGATCCCGGTTGAGGACGATGACGGTCCGGTCGCCGTGCACCCGCAGGTACCCGAGGAGCCGGCCGGGCATCTGGGCGCGCGCGTAGGGCCCGATCCGGCCGCGCGGGGGCGCCGCGGTCTGCAGGTGGCGCCACACTTCGCCGGCCGCCGCGCCGTCCCCGCCGGTGCCGGGTTCCGTGCCGCTGATGAGGATAAGGGTCGGCTCTTCGGGTATGAGCGGGACCGTGATGCACTCCCAGCCCATGGCCGTGCGGAACGCGTGTTCGAGTTCGAGCGGCGGGTTCCATTGTTCGGTCACCGCCAGTTGGCTGCGGAGTTTCGCGTTCTCTTGGGTCAGGCGTTCGATTGTCTGCTTGAGGAGCTGTTCGTCAGGGGAATCCACGGCATCTCCCATTGCGTCATCCGCGCCGGCCGTGCCCCCGACGGCACGTCGCGCACAGAAATGACCTTGGAATGCCCGTTCCCGGCCGCCGAAACTATATTCCCCCGGCCTTCCGCCCATGGTCGGGTAGTTCCTCCGCTGCTCTGGGCATCGACCGCATGCGCCTGAGCAGTACGCCGGTTATGGCGGCCCATTTGTCCTCGTCGTCGGCGAGTGCCGCGGGCGCGTCCCAGATGAAGCGCAGGAACGGGTCGCCGGCCACTTCGGCCGGGTACCCCCCTTCGCCCGGCTCGGCCGCGGTCGCCGCGGACGCCGTGTCGAGGCACTCCGGCTCGCCGCCCTCCAGGACGGCCCGGAAGCTGCCCCGGCGCCACGCCAGCCGGTCCTCCAGCGGGATGATCACGCGGTCGGTGTAGTCCCTGCCGCGGCCGGTCTCGATCTTGTTGACCACGGAGAGCGACGGCCCTCCCTCCGCGGCGAGGCCGGCCTGCGAGCCGAAGCCGAGTTCGATCCGGCGGCGCCGCACGATCCGGCCGAGCCGCCGCCATGCCTCGGGCGGGTGATCCCGCTCATCGAGATCGCTCAATTGACGGAACTCCTTCCCCGTGGCCGGGAGCGGGGACACCCGGCACGCGGGCATGCTACCGGAGAAAAACGGACTTTGAAGAGTGGTAACGCGTTTTCGGCGCGTGTCGCGGGCTACCCGCACGCTCTGCCGCATCTCGACACGCGCGAGTTAGTTAAAACGCGTTACGAGGCTGCGAGACGCATTGAGATGCGTTATGGTGCTCTGCATGTTGAGCTCTCCCGGCAGCGAGATCCCTACTGACATCCCTACCGACCGGCTCCTCTACACACCGCAGGAAGCCGCCGAGTTGACGTCGTTCACCCGTGACTGGCTCGTCCGGGCGGCGAGCCGCGGCGAGATCCCGCACCGCCGCTACGGCAAGCGCCTGTTCCGCTTCGCCCAGGAGGACCTGGAAGCGATCAAGGAGATGGGCGCCTGCCCGGTCGAGCCCCGCCCGTGAGGTCCCGGCCGCGCACCGCCGGCCGTGGACGACGACGCCGCACCACCTGACGCAGCACCACTAGAGGACGACCCGAATGAGCACTGCTTCCCCTTGGGCGGCACGGACCGGAGGTGTCCGATGACCTGGCTCGGCCAAGCGATCATCGACGACCTCGGCGCCGCGGCCGCCGCCCACGAGGCGGCCGCCGAACGAGCCGGCGACGCGCTGGAGAACCACCGGAAGGCGGCCTACGCCGCCAGGGACGACATGCACCGCCACCAGGGACTCGCCGCCGAGGCGAAGTTCCTCCTCGCCATCGCGCACGGCGCCGCGCCGGTCCCGGCGCCGGGGCAGATCCGCGAGGTCGACGACGAGCACTCCGGTCTCGGCCTGGCGATCGGCAACCTCCGGCTGGCGCTGCCCCCGGACGCCTCCCCGGAGCAGTTCGGCAGGCTGGCCGAGTCCATGCGCGCGCTGTACGCGGCGGCCCACGTCGTCGCCCTGCACGCGGACGGCCGCGCCCGCGCGCTGTCCCCGGGGCCGCCGCCCGTACCGGAACCCGCGGCCGAGCCCCCCGCCCCCGTGCCGCGCGCCTACGCGGCCCTGGTCGGGAACCGGGTCCGCGTCGAGGGCACCGGCGGCACCTGCCATGCCGGGGTGCTGGGGTCGGTCGAAGGAGGCCAGATCACGCTCCTCGACCAGGACGGCGTCCCCTTCGCGTGGCCGCTGCTCGACGACGTGGCGTCCGTCCGGCCGGTGCCCCCGGCCGATGACGGCGCCGGGCCCGGCGGACCGGCCGCGGAGGACGCGCCGCCGTTCCCGGCGGTGCCGGCCGGGAGCGGCGGACGTCCCGGCGAGCCCCAGGAGGAGACGCGGTGAGCGCGGGGGCCTGGCTCGTCCCCCTCGCCGCGGCGCTCGCGGCGGCCTTCACCGCCGGCATCGCCCGCCACCGCCGCAACCGGGACCGCGAGGAGGCCGACACGCTGGTCCAACTCGGACGGGCGGAGCGGGCCGTGCGGCTCATCGTCGCCCAGCGCGACGAGGCGGCCGCGGCCCAGGACCGCGCCGAGGCGTTCGGATCGGCCGTGCTCCGCGAGCACCACGCCCTCCGCGAAGCCTGCTTCGACCTGGTCAAACGCTGGGAGTCCCTGCCCAGTGAGGCGGGCTGCGCCCACGCCGAGCAACTCCGGCGGGTCGTCCGGCTGCACGGCTGGGACGCGCCCTGACGCCCCCGCCCCGCACCACCGCCTGACCCTTCAGGCGACTTCCGACCACGTCGTCTCCTCCGGCAAAGGGGGGAGGAGGAGACGACCTCCGGAGGCAGGTCCCGCATGGGGGACGAGACCTGCCGCCGCCGGCGGCCACGCCGCACCGCGCCCACGGTGTGGCCGCCGGCGCTTTCCACGTCCGCACGCCCGCCCCTGTTCACGCAAGGAGAAGAGATGCCGATGGGCTTCGAGGTGTGGCAGTCCGTCGACGCCGCCACGCCGTCCGAACTGGAGACGCCGCCGCGGCGGCAGCCGTGGCCGCAGGCAGGCGCCCGCGGGAGGCACCGCCGTCCCCGGCGCACCATCGCCCAGGTGATCCGGGGGATGCCGCCGTTCCCCCACCGCCTGCTGGAGTACCCCGGCCCCGGGCGGCCGCTGATGCACGGCATGGACGTCGAACTGTGGCAGCGGCAGGCCCGCAGGAAGGGCTACCTGCTGAAGCCCGACGGCTGGTACGGGCCGCGGTCCCGCAAGGTCGCCGAGTCCCTGCAGCGGCGCGCGGGCCTCCGGGCCGACGGAGTGATCGACCCCCTGACCTGGGCCGCGACCTGGCGATGACCGACGACGCACCCCCGCGCGCCCCGCAGGCCGCCGCCGCGGGCGGGCCGCCCGGCGGCCGGTTCGGCGACGCCGCCGCGGACCTGCGCACCCACGTCCTGCTGGAGCGGATGCACCGCCTCGCCCCGGACGACCCCCGCCGGGACCGGCTCCGCGCCGAGATCGTCTCGCTCAACACCCCGTTCGTCCGGCGCATCGCGCGCCGCTACGCGGGCCGCGGCGAGCCGCTGGAGGACCTGCTGCAGGTCGCCTACGTGGGGCTGATCACCGCCATCGACCGCTTCGACCACGACCGGGGCAACAGGTTCTACGGCTACGCCTACCCGGTCGTGGCCGGCGAGGTCCGACGCCACTTCCGGGACAGGACGTGGGGGGTGCGCGTCTCGCGCCGCGTCCAGGAACTGCGGCCGGTCCTGCAGCGCGGCAAGCGCGAGTTCGCCGCCGCCAACGGCCGGCACCCGACCACGGCCGAACTCGCCGACCACGTCGGCATCAGCCACGAGGAGGCCCTGGACGCGCTGCAGGCCGGCGAGGCGTACCGGCCGCTCTCCCTGGACGCCCCGGCGGGCGGCGTCACCGAGGAGGAACCCGGCACCGTGGCGGAGCATCTCGGCACCGACGACCCGGCCCTGGACCTGTGCCTCGACAAGCACGCGCTGCGCCCCCTGCTCGCGGAGCTGCCGGAACGGGAGCGGACGATCCTCTCGCTGCGCTTCTTCGGCGACCAGACCCAGGCGCAGATCGGCGAGCGGCTCGGCATCTCCCAGATGCACGTCTCCCGGCTGCTCGCGAAGACCCTGCTGCACCTCCGCCGCGGCCTGCTGCCCGGCACGCCGTCCCGGTGACACCCGCTCACATGTGCGTGACCAGGACCCCGGGACGCTCCACGCAGTCGGCGACGAACCGCAGGAAGCCCCCGGCCGCGCCGCCGTCGCAGACCCGGTGGTCGAAGGTGAGGGACAGCTGCGTCACCTTGCGCAGCCGGACCTTCCCCTTGTGCGCCCACGGCCGCTCGGTGATCCGCCCGACACCGAGCATGGCCGCCTCGGGGTGGTTGATGATCGGCGTGGAGCCGTCCACCCCGAAGACGCCGTAGTTGTTGACGGTGAACGTGCCGCCGGTGAGGTCCCCGGGGGCGATCCGCCCGTCGCGGGCCTCGTCCGTCCGCTCCCGCAGCGCCGCGGCGAGCTCGGCCAGCGTCATCCCCTGGGCGTCGCGGACCACCGGGACGACGAGGCCCCGGTCCGTCTGCGCCGCGAACCCGAGATGCACCCGCGGCAGCTGCACGATCTCCTGCCGCTCGGTGTCCAGGTAGGCGTTGAGCTCGGGAAACCGGCGGAGCCCCGCCACGCAGGCCCGGGCGATCAGCGCCAGCGTCCCGACCCCCGCGCCGGGGTCGGCGCGGCCGATGTCCCGCTTGAGCCGCAGCAGGGCCGTGGCGTCCACGTCGACCCAGGTCGTCGCGTCGGGGATCTCCCGGCGGCTGCGCGACAGCTTGTCGGCGACCGTCCGCCGCACGCCCCGGAGCGGCACGCGCACCTCGCCGTCCCCGGACGGGGCGCCCCGGAGCGGGCCCGGCTCCCGCGGCCGCGCCGCGGCGGCGATCGCGGCCTCGACGTCCCGCCGCAGCACGACGCCGCCGGGCCCGCTGGGCGTGAGCGCGCCGACGTCGACGCCGTTGTCGCCCGCCAGCCGCCGCACCACGGGGGAGATGACCCGCGGCACTTCCCGCCGGGGCGCCGCTTCGGGCGCGGACGCCGCCCGCCCCGACACTG
>NZ_SMKB01000356.1:0-5420 GCF_004348575.1 Actinomadura sp. 7K534 | reverse complement strand
TGGCGGGGGCTCAGCGCGGCGGGAGCGTCTCCGCGATCGCGCGCAGCGCGGGACGCGGGTCCCCGTCCCGCTCGGCCAGCACCTGGACGGCGACGTGGTCGGCGCCCGCGTCCAGGTGGGCGGACAGCCGCGCGGCCACCGCAGCCGCGTCGCCGTGCGCGACCAGCGCGTCCAGGATCGCGTCGCTGCCGTCCCCGGCGACGTCCTCGTCGGTGAAGCCGAGCCGCTTCCAGTTGGCGACGTAGTTCCGGAGCCGGAAGTAGAAGCCGATCTGCTCCCTGGCCAGCGCGCGGGCCCGCTCGGGATCGGTGCCGAGCACGGCCTTCTGCTCCGGGGCGAGGAGCGGGCCGTCGCCCATCGTCTCCCGCGCCAGCCGCGTGTGCTCGGGCGTCGTCAGGTACGGGTGGGCGCCCGCGGCGCGCTCGGCCGCCAGCCGCAGCACCCTCGGCCCCAGCGCGGCGAGCACCCGCCCCTCCACCGGGACCTTCGCCGCGTCGAGCCGGTCGAGGTACCGGACGATCGTCTCGTACGGGCTGCGGTACTCCTGCGTCGCCTCCGGATGGTCGATGCCCGCGCCGAGCACGAACCGGCCTCCGTAGGCGTCGTTGAGCCGGTGGTAGGACTCGGCGACCTCCTCGGCGGGCGTCGTCCACATGTTCACGATGCCGGTCGCGATCACGATGCGGTCGGTCCCGGCCAGCAGCCGCTCGGCGATCTTCATGTCACCGCGCGGCGACCCGCCGATCCAGATCGTGCCGTAGCCGAGGTCCTCGACGTCCTTCGCCAGTTCGGGGTCGAGTCGGTTCCACGGGCGCCAGATGCCCAGGCGGCCCAGATCGATCTTCGTCATGTCGCTCCCAACGTGCGGTCCGGTCGTTTCGTCCCCCGTTCCCCGGTGCGAGGATGGGACGCGTGACCGACCGGCCCCGGCTCCTCCTGCTCGACGGCCACTCGCTGGCCTACCGGGCGTACTACGCGCTGCCGGTCGAGAACTTCACCACCACCTCGGGGCAGTCGACCAACGTCGTCTACGGGTTCGCGAACATGCTGGCCAACGCGCTGCGCGACGAGCGCCCGACGCACGCGGCGGTCGCGTTCGACGTGTCGCGTTCGACGTTCCGCACCGAGGCGTTCCCCGAGTACAAGGCGACCAGGTCACGCTCGCCGGAGGGGTTCGGCGGCCAGCTGCGGATCCTGGACGAGCTGCTCGCCGCGATGAGCGTCCCGGTGCTGCGGGCGCCCGGCTACGAGGCCGACGACGTGATCGCGTCCCTGACCGCGAGGGCCGGGGCCGAGGGGCTCGACGTCCTCATCATCACCGGGGACCGGGACGTGCTCCAACTCGTCGGCGACGACGTCACCGTCCTGTACTTCTACCGGACGGCCTCGGAGATGATCCGGTACACGCCGGAGACGGTGCGGGAGAAGTACGGACTGAGCCCGGCGCAGTATCCGGACTTCGCGGCGCTGCGCGGCGACCCGTCCGACAACCTGCCCGGCATCCCGGGCATCGGCGAGAAGACGGCGGCGAAGTGGGTCCGCGAGTTCGGCTCCCTCGACGCCCTGCTGGACCGGGCCGGCGAGGTGAAGGGGAAGGCGGGGGAGCGGCTGCGCGCGGCGCTGGACACCGTCCGGCTGAACCGGCGGCTGACCGAGCTCGTCCGCGACCTGGACCTGCCGGTGGAGATCGGCGACCTGCGGCGGCGGCCCTACGACGTGGCCGCGTTCACGTCGCTGCTGGACGAGCTGGAGTTCCGCAACCCCAGCCTCCGGCAGCGGCTGTTCGCCGCCGACCCGGGCGGCGGCCGGCCGCCGGCGACGGCACCGGCGGCCGCGCGGAGCGGCCGGGCCGCGGAGCGGGAGCGGATCGAGGGCCGGGAACTGGACGCGGGCGAGCTGGCGGGCTGGTTGCGGACCCGCGCGACCGGCCTCACCGGGCTGGCCGCCGAGTACACCTGGGCCCGCGGCGAGGGCGGCGTCACCCGGATCGCGCTCGCCACCGGCGACGGGCACGCCGCCTCGTTCGAGCCGCCCGCGCTCACCGCCGCCGACGAGCGCGCCTTCGCCGAGTGGCTGGCCGACCCGGGCCGCCCGAAGGCCCTGCACGACGTGAAGTCCCTGCTGCGCGTGTTGGGAGAGCACGGTATTGGTGAGCACGGGCCGATCGCCGGCATCGCCATCGATACCGCGATGGCCGCCTACCTCCTCCTGCCGGGCCTGGCCGCGTACGGGATCGCCGACCTCGCGGGGCGGCACCTCGGGCGCCGCCCGCCGGAGGGCGGGCCGGCGGGGCTGATGCTGAGCGCCCGCGCCGTCCTGGACCTGGCGGGCGTGTTCGCCGCCGACCTCGCCTCCACGGGCATGGACACGGTGCTGCGCGACGTGGAGCTGCCCCTGTCGGACCTGCTCGCCAGGGCCGAGCGCGCGGGCGTCCACGTCGACGCCGGTCTCCTGGAGGAGCTCGAAGGGCGGTTCGCCCGCGGGATGGAGCGCGCGGCCGACGAGGCCGCGGAGATCGCCGGACGCCGCTTCAACCCCGGCTCGACGAAGCAGCTCCAGGAGGTGCTCTTCGGCGAGCTGGGCCTGCCGAAGACCAAGAAGATCAAGTCCGGCTACTCCACCGACCTCGACGCGCTGACCTGGCTCGCCGCGCAGACCGACAACGGCCTGCCGCAGGTCCTGCTGCGGCACCGCGACCAGGCGCGGCTCCGCACGACCGTCACCGGGCTGATCAGGGGGATCGGCGCGGACGGCCGCATCCACACCACGTTCCAGCAGACGGTCGCCGCCACCGGCCGCCTCACCTCCACCGACCCGAACCTGCAGGTCATCCCCATCCGGACCGAGGAGGGGCGGAGCATCCGCCGGGCGTTCCGGCCCGGGCCGGGCCACGAGTCGCTGATGACGGCCGACTACGGCCAGCTCGAACTGCGCGTCATGGCCCACCTGTCCCAGGACCCGACCCTGCTCGCCGCCTTCGACTCCGGCGAGGACCTGCACACGACGATGGCCGCCCAGGTTTTCCGGGTGTCCCAGGACGCGGTCACGCCCGAGATGCGGCGCAAGATCAAGGCGATGTCGTACGGGCTGGCGTACGGCCTGTCGGCGTTCGGGCTGGCGCAGCAGCTCGGAATCCCGGTCGCGGAGGCGCGCCCGCTGATGGACGCCTACTTCGAGCGGCTCGGCGGCGTCCGCGACTACCTCGACCACGTCGTCGCCGAGGCCCGCGTCACCGGCTACACCCGCACGGTCCTCGGCCGCCGCCGCTACCTGCCGCACCTGGCGAGCGACGACCGGCGGCGCCGCGAGACCGCCGAGCGGATGGCGCTGAACGCGCCGGTGCAGGGCTCGGCCGCCGACATCGTCAAGATCGCGATGCTGCGGGTGGACGGCGCGCTGACCGCCGCGGGGCTGCGCAGCCGCCTGCTGCTCCAGCTGCACGACGAGATCGTCCTGGAGATCGCGCCGGGCGAGCGGGACGCGGTGGAGGAGATCGTGCGGACGGGCATGACCACCGCGTACCCGCTCAGCGTCGGGCTGGAGGTCGCCGTCGGCACCGGTCCCGACTGGGCCGCGGCCGCTCATTGACCTTCATTGCCCGCCGACCCTTACCGCCCGCTCTCCCGCGCCGGTACGATCACGTCGCCCCGTCGCTGGGTAGGGGATTCCTGGGGAGGCACGCATGGAGATCGAGATGGTCGTCGAGATCCCCAAGGGATCCCGCAACAAGTACGAGATGGACCACCGGCTCGGCCGCATCCGGCTGGACCGGATGCTGTTCACCTCGACCCAGTACCCGGTCGACTACGGCTACATCCCGGACACCGTCGCCGAGGACGGCGATCCGCTGGACGTGATGGTGCTGCTGGAGGAGCCCACCTTCCCCGGCTGCGAGATCACCGTCCGCAGCGTCGGCGTGTTCTGGATGCACGACGAGGGCGGCCCCGACGCCAAGATCCTCAGCGTCCCGGCCACGGACGTGCGGTACGCGCAGATCCGCGACCTGGAGGACGTCCACGAGCACGTCCGCAACGAGATCGCGCACTTCTTCGACATCTACAAGAACCTGGAACCGCTCAAGAGCACCGACGTGCGCGGCTGGCAGGACCGGCGGGTCGCCGACCGGACCATCACCGAGGCCGCCGAACGCGCGCGCGACACGACCACGGCGTGACATGGAGCCGGTCGTCGTCGCGGGCGCCGGGCCGGTCGGCCTGGTCACCGCGCTGCTGCTGGCGCGGCACGGCGTGCCGAGCACGGTGCTGGAGGCGGCCGGCCGGCGCGACCCGTCCGGGTCCAGGGCCATCTGCTTCCAGCGGGACGTCCTCGACGTGCTCGACCGGGCCGGCTGCGCCGAGCGGATGGTCGCCCGCGGGGTGACGTGGACGACCGGCCGGACCTACCACCGCGGCGACGAGCTGTTCTCGGTCACCTTTCCCGGCACCGGACGCGGCGCGGTCCCGCCCTGGATCAACATCTCCCAGGCGGAGGTGGAGGGGTACCTGTGCGACCTCGCGGCCGCCGAACCGCTGATCGGCCTCCGGTACGGGCATCCGGTGCGCGGTGTCCGCCAGGACGACCGGGGTGTGGAGGTCGAGGTCGGCGGCGTCGAGGCGGGCGGTACCGTCCGGGGCAGCCACCTGGTCGGCGCGGACGGCGGCCACAGCACCGTCCGCGAGCTGCTCGGCATCGGCTTCCCCGGGCGGACGTTCGCCGACCGGTTCCTCATCTGCGACATCCGGGCCGAGCTGCCGTTCCCGAGCGAGCGGCGGTTCCACTTCGATCCGGAGTGGAATCCGGGGCGGCAGGTCCTCGTCCACCAGTGCCCGGACGGCACATGGCGGATCGACTGGCAGGTCGCGCCCGGGCTCGACCTCGACGCCGAACGCGCCTCGGGCGCCCTGGACGCCCGCATCCGGAAGATCGTCGGGGACCTCCCGTACGAGATCGTGTGGGCGACCGTGTACCGGTTCCATGAGCGGTGCGCCACGGCGTTCGGCTCCGGGCGCGCCTTCCTCGCCGGTGACGCCGCCCACCTGTTCGCGCCGTTCGGCGCCCGCGGGCTGAACTCCGGCATCCAGGACGCGGAGAACCTCGCCTGGAAGCTGGCCTTCGTCCATCGGGGCCTGGCCCCCGCGGGCCTGCTCGCGTCCTACGACACCGAGCGGCGCGCCGCCGCCGAGGAGAACCTCCGCGTCACCACCCGGACGATGGAGTTCCTCGTCCCGCAGACGCCGGCGCAGCGCGCCCACCGGCTGGAGTCGCTGGAGCGGGCGCGGACGCACCCGGACCCCCGCACCATCATCGACTCGGGCAAGCTCGCCGAGCCGTTCTGGTACCTGGACTCGCCGCTGACCACCCCGTCCGGCCCGCTGGACGGCTTCTGTCTCTTATACACAACTGACGCTGCCGACGAATAG
>NZ_SMKB01000355.1:0-5496 GCF_004348575.1 Actinomadura sp. 7K534 | reverse complement strand
CCCCTGATACGAATGACGTGCGCGCCCACCCCTCGCCCGCGAACGAGCCCTCCGCCGAGGAGCCCCTGACGCCCGCTGCCGACGAGGCTTCCGCGGGCGCGTCCGCTGGAACGCCCGAGGGGGGCAAGCCCGTAGGCAAGACGGGCCGTAACCTGCCCCTGGCCGTCGCCGTGGGCGCCGCTCTCGGCGCCCTGGTGCTGCTCTCTCTCTACACGGTCAAGGAGATCTTCCTGGCCGTCATGGTCGTGTTCCTCTTCCTCGGGATGCGGGAACTGGCCGAGGCGTTCCGGAGCCGCGACATCGGCGTCCCGTTCATCCCCGTGGCAACGGGCATGGTCGGCACACCGGTCGTGTCCTATGTGTGGGGGCCCACCGCCACGGTGGCCGCGGTCTCCCTCACCGTCCTCGCGCTGCTGATGACGCGGATGCTGGACGGTTCCGACGGTTACGTGCGGGACGTCGCCGCAGGGTCGCTCCTGGCCGGCTATCTGGTGCTGATGGGCGGAATCGTCGCGCTGCTCATGCGTCCCGACGACGGCGACCACCGCACCGTCATCTTCATCGCCATCACGGTCGCCAGTGACACCGGCGGCTACTTCGTGGGGTCCTTCCTGGGCAAGCACAAGATGGCGCCCACGATCAGCCCCAAGAAGACCTGGGAAGGCGTCACCGGCTCGGCCGTCATGTGCATGATCGTCGGTGGCTGGCTGGTGTGGTGGCTGCTGGACGGCGGCCAGATCTGGCAGGGCGTGCTGGTCGGCCTCGCCGCCGTGGTCACCGCCACCGCGGGCGACCTCGTCGAGTCGATGGTCAAGCGCGACCTCGGCATCAAGGACATGGGAACGCTCCTGCCGGGCCACGGCGGAGTGATGGACCGCCTCGACTCCCTGGTCGCGACGGCCCCCGTCGTCTGGCTCCTGCTGGAGCTCTTCGTTCCTAGCTAGCGGCCGAGACGCGGCGAAGGCGTCAGACGCCCCGGACTCGGTGAGGCGAGCCGGAGCGTCGGAAGGTCAGGAGACGACCCAGGACCTGCCCTGCTGGGCGAGGCGCCTGATGAGCGCGTCCGAGCCCTCGCTCTTGGCGTAGCGGTGCTCCTCACCGGTGATGGGCACGAGCCAGAGCCACCGGACGGGATCGCCGTTCAACGTGAAGCCCGTCAATGCCGGGCCTTCAGGGCCGGTCAAACGGCTCGGATCGTCCAGGAGGAGCACACCCTCCCACTTCGCCTCGTCGCCGCCGAGGGGGAACGTGCGGGCCTCGTGGTACCACTTGACGACGTCCCCTGGGGCGAACCAGGTCACAGACCGCCATGGGTACTGCGCCAGCCAAGGGAAGATGCTGCCGGCGCGCTGGCTGGGGAGGGTGCTCGCGACGGCGAGCTCGATCCGTCCGAAGGGGGCGACGTCGTCCTCGTACAGTTCGACGGTCGGCATTCGCTGGCGGCACATTCCGACCGTGCTCAGCACGGTGAACTCGCGGTCACCCCGTGCTGGACGCTCGGACACCCCCACGGTCGGGGCCACGCCGGTCCGTGCGCTGCCCAACTGCCGGCCGACATCGTGCCAGTAGTGGCCACCCGGGCCGAGCCGTTGCAGCAGGTGGCCGAGCACCGCCTGCTGGAAGTCCGCCCAGGAACCGTCTGCACGGACCATCTTCCAGTGCTCGCGCGCACGGTCGATCCGCGGCCCGAAGTCTTCGATCTCCTCGTCCAGCGGGAAGGCGAAAGGGCTCTGGCGGGTCGCGTCGCGGGCGTATCCGGGGATGCCGCGTCCCATGTCGGACCAGCCGGGGATGACGAACAGCGGGTCGCCCGCCTCAAGGACGGCCACACCGTCGCCCTCCTCGAACCAGACGGCCTCCAGGCCCTCGGCGTCGAGCGCCTTGCGCGGCTCCGGTTGGCGAACATGGGACTCGGGCAGGAGCGGGGCACGGCCCGCCTCCAGCCGGGACCGGTCGAGCTCCGCCGGGGCCTTGCGGTGGTTTCCGACCCACGTTGCACCGACCACCGAGTCGCGTGCGTCTTTCAGGTAGGCCGCGGTGACGTCACCGTCGGTCTCGATGATGAGCCGCCGACTGCCGTAGGGGCTGGCAGAGGCGTGGACGACCGTGGCCTTCGATCCCCGGGACGGGGCGGCGCCCTTACGCAATACCGACATGATCGAGACCTTAGTCGCACACAAGGTCATGTGCAGGAATGTCGTCGTACGCGTCGAGCGGGGTCGCGCCGGCACCGGACGCGGGCCCAGACGGACGATACACATGGATCGTGCACATGGACGATGCACACGGCCTTGTTTGCGACACTGGAGGCACCATGTCTGCCACCCAGCCCGCAACCGCCGGCCCCGCGTCCGAGAAGACCCCGGCCAAGCTCGTCTTCGCCGCCCCCCGGCGCGGCAAGCCGCCGAGGCACCTTGCCGACCTCACCGCCGCGGAACGCCGCGAGGCCGTCGCCGAGCTGGGGGAGAAGCCGTTCCGCGCGGACCAGCTGTCGAGGCACTACTTCGCCCGGCTGGTCGACGACCCGGCGAAGATGACGGACCTGCCGGCCGCCGTCCGCGAGCGTCTCGTGTCCGAACTGCTGCCGTCGCTGCTGACCCCCGTACGGGAGATGGACTGTGACGGTGGCACGACGCTGAAGACCGTCTGGAAGGCGTTCGACGGCGTCCTGTTCGAATCGGTGCTGATGCGCTACCCGGACCGGGCGACGATGTGCGTGTCCTCCCAGGCTGGGTGCGGCATGAACTGCCCCTTCTGCGCGACCGGTCAGGCAGGGCTCACTCGCAACCTCTCCACGGCTGAGATCGTCGAGCAGGTGACCGCTGGCGCGCGCGCACTGGCGCGTGGGCGCATCCCAGGCGGGCCCGGACGCGTCTCCAACATCGTCTTCATGGGCATGGGGGAGCCGCTGGCGAACTATAAGGCCGTGATAGGAGCGGTACGACGTATCACCGATCCGGCACCTGCCGGCTTGGGCATCTCCCAGCGTTCGGTGACGGTGTCCACGGTCGGGCTCGTCCCGGCGATCGAAAAGCTCGCCGCGGAGGACATGTCGGTGCGGCTGGCGGTGTCCCTGCACGCACCCGACGACGAACTGCGCGACGACCTCGTCCCGGTCAACAACCGCTGGAAGGTCGCCGAGGTCCTGGACGCCGCCTGGGCCTACGCGGAACGCAGCGGCCGCCGCGTGTCGATCGAATACGCCCTCATCAAGGACATCAACGACCAGGCGTGGAGGGCGGATCTCCTCGGCAGGCTCTTGCGCGGGAATCTCGTACACGTCAATCTGATCCCGTTGAACCCGACACCCGGTTCCAAGTGGACCGCGTCCCGGCCGGAGGACGAGCGCGAGTTCGTCCGCCGCCTGGAGGCCCACGGGGTTCCGGTGACGGTGCGCGACACTCGGGGCAGGGAGATCGACGGGGCCTGCGGTCAGCTGGCCGCGGCGACCAAGGACTGAGCGCGCCGCGGGCGTGTCACCGCCGTCCCGCGGCCGCGCTGACGCGGGCTGAGGAGCACGGTACCGGTGAAGACGGGTGTTCGGCTGCCGGTGGTCCTGCGCGGCTACGACCGCGGTCAGGTGGACGCGCTGCTGCGGAGGATCTCGCAGGCGCTGAACGGCGGGCCGCCGATGTCCGCGGACGAGGTGCGGGCCACCCGGTTCGACGTCGTCATGCGCGGCTACGACCCCCGCTCCGTCGACGAGCTGGTCAGCGAGTGCATCAGGGAGCTGCAGGCGAGGGCGCCGATCAGGGAGCGGCCGGGCCGGTCGCGCGCCCAGCCCGCCTGGCTGATCAACTGGATCCAGAACGCCCGGTTCTCGGGCGCGGGCATCCGCTCGGGCTACGACGTCCGGGATGTGGACGCGTTCCTCGACCGGGTCATCGCCGGCCTGCGCGGTTCGGCTCCGCCGGTGACCGCCCGCGACGTGCGGGAGAGCGCGTTCCGCGTCGTCCGCCTCGGCCCCGGCTACGACGAGCAGGAGGTCGACCGCTTCCTGCTGCAGCTCGCGAGCGCCCTCGAACGCCGCTGACGAAGTTATCCACATGTTCGCGGGATGCTGCGCGCCGTTCCCGTGCCGGGTGAGGCTACGTGCATGGATCACTTCGCGGAACAGTACGCCCGCCTCCGAGCGCTCTTCGCCGCCTTCCTGACCCCGGAGGTCACCGCGGCCCTACTACCCCTGGCCGGCCGGTCGCTGAGGCTGGGCGCCGAAGGCGACGCACCCGTCGACCTTGGCGGCACCCCGCTGCTGCCGCCCGGCGAACCCTGGCCGCGCTGGAACGGTCGCCCCCTGGACTTCCTAGGTGCGATCGACTTCGCCGACCTCACCCCGTTCGGGGAGATCTCCGGAATCCCGTCGTCTGGGAAGGCCGCCTTCTACTACGCGAGCGACGTCCCGCGCCCCTGGGGCGACGCGGCCGCGCAACGCGACGGCTGGCGCCTCTTCACCGGCGACCTCCGTGAAGCGGCCCCGCCCCCCGGCGCCTTGACCTACCCCCAGACGCGCCTTCACGCCACGCCGTTCCTCTCCCTGCCGTGCCCCGAGGAAGCTGTTGTGCGCCAGCTGGAGGCCACTTACAGCGGCCTCGTGCCCGTCTACGAGCAACTGCACGCCGTCTGGTCGCAGCACATCTGGCCCCGCGACATGCCCGCCCACCAACTGGGCGGCTGGCCGGCCCTGGTCCAGCGCCCCCTAGGCCCCGACTGCCTGTACGCCTCGACGGGCCGCCCTCTGGACTCCGTAGCACCTCCGACCCTGACCCGGGACGAGGAGCGTGCCGTAGACGAGTGGCGCCTCCTCCTACAACTCGACTCCGACGATCGGCTCGGTTGGTACTGGGGCGACCCTGGCCGCGTCTACTTCTGCTCCAGACCGGACGACCCCCTCGAACAAACCTGGCTGACCCTCCAGGCCGCCTGACCCCCGCTCCCTCTCGAGGCCTACGAGGTCGGGGGAGAATATGGCCATGGGTGATTCGAAGGTGTGCGTGTTCTGCGAGATCGCCAAAGGGGAGCGCCCCGCGCACGTGGTGATGGACGCGCCGGACGCGATGGCATTCCTCGACACGAGGCCGCTCTTCAAGGGGCACACGCTGCTCATCCCGCGCGTGCACTACGAGACGCTCACGGATCTGCCCGGCGAGATGCTCGGCCCGTTCTTCGGCCACGCACAACGCCTCGCGGCCGCGATGGAGTCGGTGCTAGAGGCGGCCGGCTCGTTCGTGGCGATGAACAACCGCATCAGCCAGAGCGTCCCGCACCTGCACGTCCACATCGTCCCGCGCAACCGCAAAGACGGACTCCGCGGCTTCTTCTGGCCCCGCCAGAAGTACGCCTCAGAAGCCGAAGCCGCCGACTACGCCACCCGCCTCTCCACCGCCGTCCCCACCCCCTGACCACAAGCACCGCACCGGACGTCCCGCAACCGCGCCCCCGGTAATCACCTCACCGAGCGCTCGCTCCGCGCTGCATCGACCCGGCCGGCAAGCCACC
>NZ_SMKB01000354.1:0-5505 GCF_004348575.1 Actinomadura sp. 7K534 | reverse complement strand
CCTCTACCAGCACTTCAACGACCTCGGCCTGAACTACGGCCCCCTCTTCCAGGGCGTCCACACCGCCTGGCGCGCCTCCGGCGCGGTCTACGCCGAGGTCCAGCTTCCCGATCCCGACGCCGCCACCGGCTACACCCTCCACCCCGCACTCCTCGACGCCGCCCTCCACCCCGTCGTCCTAACCGCCGACGGCCGGCACAGCGAGGCCCACCTTCCCTTCGCCTGGAACGGCGTCACCCTCCACGCCGCCCAGGCGACAGCGCTCCGCGTCACCATCACACCCACCGGCACCGGCGTCGCCATCACCGCCACCGACCCGGCGGGCCAGCCCGTCGCCACGATCGACGAGCTCAGTCTCCGTCCCCTGCCCGACGCGCCCTCCGGACCCGCCCAGAGCAACCACCTGTACACCCTGGTGTGGGAGGCCTTGCCCACGCAGCACCCCACTGCCGCGGACGGCTGGTACGCCCTGCTCACCGAGCACGATCCGGACGTGGCCGACGCGCTGGCCGGGAGCCTCCCGGACGCCACCCGCACCTACGGCACCCTCACTGGCCTGATCGAGGACTGCGGCGACGGCGCACCTCCGAGTGTCATCCTCGCCCCCTGCCCGTCCGGCTCCGGCGACGACGTCGCCGACCGTGCGCACGCCACCACCCGGCAGGTTCTCGGGCTGATTCAGGGCTACCTGGCCGAGGAGCACCTGGCCGCCAGCCGGCTGGTCCTGCTGACCACCGGCTCGGCCTCGGTCACGGGCCCCGGGACGGTGAATCTCGCACAGAGCCCGCTGTGGGGGCTGGTCCGCAGCGTCCAGGCCGAGCACCCCGGACGCATCACGCTCATCGACCTCGAAGGCCGGCCCACCGACCACCAGGCGCTCGGCGGCGCGCTGGCCCAGACCGAACCGCAGCTCGCGGTGCGCGGCGGCCTGGTCCACGGCGCCCGGCTGGTGCGGGCCGCCGGGCGTGGCGGGGCGCTCGCCATGCCCTCGGGCGACGACTGGCGGCTGGCCGTCAGTGAGAAGGGAACCCTGGAGGACCTCGTTCTCGCCCCGGAGGTTCAGGCGGACGAGGCGCTGGGCAGCGGGCAGGTGCGCATCGCGGTGCGGGCGGTCGGGGTGAACTTCCGCGACGTCCTGTACGCCTTGGGCATGATCCCCCAGGACGACCGGCCGCTCGGCGGCGAGGGCGCCGGCATCGTCGTCGAGGCGGGTCCGGGCGTGGACGGCGTCGTTCCCGGTGACCGGGTCATGGGGATATTCACCGGCACCGGCCCCACCGCCGTCGCCGACCACCGCATGGTCACCCGCATCCCGGACGGCTGGTCGTTCACCCAGGCCGCCACCGTCCCCGTCGCCTTCCTGACCGCTTACTACGCGCTCGGCGACCTCGCGGGCGTCCAGCCCGGACAGCGGCTCCTCCTGCACGCCGCCACCGGCGGAGTCGGCACCGCGGCCCTGCAACTGGCGCAGAACTGGGATGTGGAGGTCTTCGCCACCGCCAGCCCCGGCAAGTGGCCGGCCCTCTACGAGCGCGGGCTGGACGACGCCCACATCGCCTCGTCCCGGACGCTGGAGTTCGAGGAGCACTTCGGCGACACCCTCGGCGACCACCGCATCGACGTCGTCCTCAACGCCCTCGCCGGAGAGTTCAACGACGCCTCACTCCGCCTCCTCGCACCCGGCGGACACTTCCTCGAAATGGGCAAGACCGACATCCGCGACCCCGAGCAGGTCGCGGCCGGGCATGCCGGTGTGCGGTACCGGGCGTTCGACGTCCTCCAGGCAGGCCCGGAGCGCATCCAGGAAATCCTCCTGCGGTTGCGTCCGCTCTTCGAAGAAGGACAGCTCCGTCCGCTCCCGGCCACTTCTTATGACATCCGGCATGCGCCGGAGGCGTACCGGCATCTCAGCCAGGCCCGCCACATCGGCAAGGTCGTCCTCACCATCCCCGCACCACCCGACCCCGACGGCACCACCCTCATCACCGGCGGCACCGGCACCCTCGGACGACTCATCGCCGAACACCTCGTCACCACCCACGGCATCACCCACCTGCACCTGACCAGCCGCACCGGACCCGACGCCCCCGGAGCCCACGACCTCCAACACCACCTCGAACACCTCGGCGCCCACGTCACCATCACCGCATGCGACACCGCCGACAGCGATCAGCTCGCGCGCCTCCTCGCAGGCATTCCGGAGGAACACCCCCTCACGGCCGTCATCCATGCGGCCGGGGTCGTCGACGACGCCGTCACCACCACGCTCACTTCCGAGCAGGTCGATGCGGTGCTGGCTCCCAAGGTCGATGCGGCCTGGAACCTGCACCTCCAGACCCGCGACCTCCCCTTGAACGCCTTCGTCCTGTTCTCCTCCGCCGCCGCGACCCTGGGCTCGCCCGGCCAGGCGGCCTACGCCGCCGCCAACCACTTCCTCGACACCCTCGCCGCACACCGGCAGGCCGAGGGATTGCCGGCCCAGTCCATCGGATGGGGCTACTGGCAGCAGGACACCGGCATGACCGGCCATCTCAGCGACGCCGATCGCGCCCGCATCGGCCAGAGCCTGCCCCCCATCCCGACGGCGCAGGGCCTCGAACTCTTCGATGCCGTACTGGACGCCCCCGACCCTCACCTCCTCGCCACGCCCATCAACCTCACCAAGGCGCCCTCCCCGCCTCCGCCGCTCCTCCAGGGGCTCGTCCGCGGCTCCTCCGCCCGCCGGACGGCGAGCACGGTGTCCGGTCCGGGCGATCTGGCCGGGCGGCTGGCGGCTCTCAGTCCCGAGGAACAGGAAGGCAGGCTCCTCTCCCTGGTCAGGAGCAATGTCGCCGCCGTCCTGGCGCACGGGTCGGTGGAAGGCGTCGACGTGGGACGCCCGTTCAGCGAGCTGGGCTTCGACTCCCTCACCGCGATCGAGCTGCGCAACCGCCTGGCCACCGCCACCGGACAGCGCCTCCCGGCGACGCTGGTGTTCGACCACCCCACGCCTCAGGCACTCGCCCTGCACCTCAAGAACACGCTTCTCGACACCCACGCGCCGGCGACCGCGAGGGCGGCGGGGAGCGCCACCGATGAACCGATCGCGATCGTCGCGATGGGGTGCCGTTACCCGGGCGGCGCGCGCACACCGCAGGAGCTATGGGACCTGGTAGCCCGGGGCGTCGACGCCATCGGCGAGTTCCCCTCGAACCGGGGCTGGCCCATAGAGGATCTACATCATCCAGATCCCGACCAGCCGGGGACCACCTATGCCCGCGAGGGCGGCTTCCTCCACGACGCCGACCACTTCGATGCGGACTTCTTCAACATCAGCCCCCGCGAAGCCCAGGCCACCGACCCCCAGCAGCGACTCCTCCTCGAAACCGCCTGGGAGACCATCGAGAACGCCCACATCGACCCGGCCACCCTCCACGGCACCCGAACCGGCATCTTCACCGGCATCTCGTCACACGACTACGGCACCGGCCATCTCAGAATCTCCGGTGAATCCGAGGGCTATCTGGGCTCTGGAACATCCGGCAGCGTGGCGTCAGGACGCATCGCCTACACACTCGGCTTGGAAGGGCCCGCGGTCACAGTCGACACGGCCTGCTCCTCCTCCCTCGTCGCCCTCCACCTGGCCTGCCAATCCCTCCAGCAGGGGGAGTGCGATCTCGCCATCGCGGGCGGCGCCACCGTCATGTCCACTCCCGGCATATTCGTCGCCTTCTCGCGGCAGCGGGGCCTGGCGCGCGATGGCCGCTGCAAGCCGTTCGCGGCGGCGGCCGACGGCACGGGCTGGGGCGAGGGCGTCGGGCTCCTCTTGGTGGAGCGTTTGTCGGACGCGCAGCGCAACGGCCACCCCGTTCTGGCCATCGTGCGCGGATCGGCGGTCAACCAAGATGGCGCCAGCAACGGGCTGACCGCGCCGAACGGGCCGTCCCAGCAGCGGGTCATCCAGGAGGCTCTCGGTCGCGCCCGGCTGGCTCCCGACGACATCGACGCCGTCGAAGCGCACGGCACCGGCACGGCCCTCGGCGACCCCATCGAAGCTCAGGCCCTGCTCGCGACCTACGGCCGGGAACGCGAGCGGCCGCTCCGGCTCGGGTCGATCAAATCCAACCTCGGGCACACCCAGGCCGCCGCGGGCGTCGCCGGAGTCATCAAGATGGTCCAGGCCATGCGGCACGGTGTCCTGCCGCGCACCCTGCACGTCGACGAACCGACACCGCACGTCGACTGGTCCGCCGGAGCCGTCGAACTCCTCACCGAATCCGTCCCGTGGCCCGAGACCGGACAGCCTCGCCGCGCCGCGGTCTCCTCCTTCGGCATCAGCGGAACCAACGCTCACACCATCATCGAGCAGGCACCCGACCAGGCGGCCGATCGCGGGTTGGCAGCCGACTCCGGTGAGGCGCCCAACGGTCCTGTCTCAGAGGCCGCCGACCGAGCAGATGACGACACTTGCCCGGCGCTCGCCTGGGTGCTGTCAGCGAAGACCGAGCCGGCACTGGCCGCTCAGGCCCAGCGGCTCGCCGCCCATCTGGACGCCCATCCCGATGCGGATCCCGAGGGAGTGGCCTGGGCCTTGGCCACCCGCTCGGTGCTGGAGCACCGTGCCGTCATCGTGGGCGACGAGGCCGGGTTGCGTGAGGGGTTGCGGGCGTTGGCGGCCGGTGAGCCGCACCCGGCCGTGGTCACCGGACGCGCCGTGCCCGGCCAGAGCGGCAAAACGGTGTTCGTGTTCCCCGGCCAGGGATCACAGTGGCCCGGGATGGGCGCCGACCTGATGACCACCAGCCCCATCTTCCGCGACCACATCCAAGCGTGCGAACAAGCCCTCGCCCCACACGTGGACTGGTCCCTCACCGACATCCTCACCACCCCCGAAGGAGCCGCGGCCCTGGACCGGGTCGACGTGGTCCAGCCAGCCCTGTTCGCCGTCATGACCGGCCTAGCCCACCTATGGCAATCCCTCGGGGTCGAACCCGACGCCGTCATCGGCCACTCCCAAGGCGAGATCGCCGCCGCCTACACCGCCGGCGCCCTCACCCTCAACGACGCCACCCAACTCATCGCCCTCCGCAGCAAAGCCCTCACCGCACTGGCCGGAACCGGAACCATGGCCGCCATCCACACCACCCCCACCGACCTGAACGACCTACTCCCCGACACCGTCACCATCGCTGCCGTGAATGGGCCGGCCACCACCATCGTCGCCGGACCCGACCACGCCATCACCCAACTCCTCGACGAGTGCGAGCGGAGAGAGATCAAAACCCGCCGCATCGACGTCGACTACGCCTCACACAGCCCCGCCATCGACACCATCGCCGACCACATCACCACCGCCGCCACCGGCATCCAACCCCAGCCCACCTCAACGGCCATGTACTCCACCGTCACCGGCCAACCCATCAACGGCACCGAACTCGACCACCGCTACTGGTACGACAACATCCGCAACACCGTCCACTTCCACCCCACCATCACCCACCTCACCACCAACGGCCACACCACCTA
>NZ_SMKB01000353.1:0-5522 GCF_004348575.1 Actinomadura sp. 7K534 | reverse complement strand
CCCCTGACCCCGCGCCCCCCGTACCCGGTGCCCGGAAGGCGGACGCCCGAGGGAGGCCGGCCGGGCATGGCGCGGCTAGCCGGTACGCGCGACGGGCTGATCTATTTCGGCGGTTTTTACGATCTTGTGCGGATGGTCGGATACCTTCCCAGGGTGACAGGCGTCGCGATCGCCGGGGTCTCCACCGGCCGCAACCGGCGCGCCACGGCGATGCAGCGGCGGGCGCGCCGGCCCGCAGCGGCCCCGACCAGCCGATCCCGGCACTTGTCGCTTCTTTACTCTCGATGTGCGATTACCCGCAATGTGCAATCATGTCGGCACCCCAGCCGCCTGTTTACTTCCGCTAAGTGAGTCCACATGCCGGGTCCAGGCAACGTCGGAGAACGTGTCCGCAACCTGCGGCTGACCAGACGCTTGTCGCAGGCACAGCTCGCCGGTCACGACCTTTCCGACAGCTACATCTCGTTGATCGAGTCGGGCAAGCGCACCCCGACGCCGACCGTCCTGCGCATGCTGGCCGAGCGCCTCGGCTGCACACCCGAGTACCTCGCCGAGGGCGTCGAACCGGAGCAGCGCGCCCACCTGGAGGTACGGGAGCGCCACGCGCACCTCGCGCTGCTGCGCGGCGACCCCGGCACGGCGGAGACGGGATTCGACGAGGTGATCGCCCGCAGCGACGATCCCGACCTGACCGCCCGCGCGCGCTGGGGCCGTG
Organism: Actinomadura sp. 7K534; assembly: GCF_004348575.1. Classification (NCBI taxonomy): domain Bacteria; kingdom Bacillati; phylum Actinomycetota; class Actinomycetes; order Streptosporangiales; family Thermomonosporaceae; genus Actinomadura; species Actinomadura sp. 7K534. The sequence continues at coordinate 4,807 of NZ_SMKB01000353.1, read as the reverse complement.
CCCGCGCCCTGGAGGAGCTGGGCCGCACCGACAACGCGATCGCGCTGTTCGAAGAGCTGCGCGAGCACGCCGAGAGGGACCCGGGCAGGGCGAGCTGGCTGCCGCCGGTGATCGCGCTGGCCCGCTGCTACCACTCGGTGGGCGACCTGGGGCAGGCCATCGCCCTCGGCGAACGCGCCGTCGCGCGGCTGCAGCACCTCGGGCTCGGGGTGGGTGAGGAGTACACCGAAGTCGGGCGGGTCCTCCTCCTCGCGTACGTGGACCGCTCCGCTCCGGCGCGCGCCCACGATCTCGGGCGCCGTCTCCTGCACCCGGAGGGCCCGGCGGACGAGCCGCTGAGCGTCCACTACCAGCGCGCCAGCATGCGCGCCCTGGACGAAGGCGCGATCGGCGACTCGCTCTACTTCGCCGACCAGGCCCTGGCCGCACGCAGCGACACCAGCCCGGCGCAGACCCGCGCACGCCTCTCCTTGGCCGCGGCCAAGGCGCTGCTCAGGGGAGTCACGCCGTTCTCGTCGGCCGCGCCGTCCGACGCGGTGCCAAGCGGTGAATTCGGATTCGAACGGCCTCGTCCCGAGGGGTCGCGCGAGGCCGCGCAGGAGGCCCTTGAACTCCTGGAGGAGACCGCCGATCTCGGTGGAGCCGAATCGACCGAGAGCACGATCGCTAAGGCCCGCGCGCTCGTGCTGATCGGCGAACTGGACGAGGCCATCGCGACGCTGGAACAGTTCCTCGACACGGGCATGGCCCTGGCCGCCCCCACGGCTACGTCCCATGCCGTGGCCCCGCAACCGGGCAGCGACCTGGCCGCACGTACGCAGAAGACCGTCCTGGCCCGTCTCGTCTTGGCGCGCGCCCGCGTCGCCCAGGGGGACCCGGCGGCCGCGCAGGTCGTGCTGCGCGCCGCATCGGAGCAGCTGGCGACCCTGCCCGCCGGCCGCCCGGCGGCGCACCTGCTCAGGGAGCTGGGCGAACTGTACGAACTCGTCCAGGACGCCGACTCCGCGGCGGCCGCCTACCGGCGGGCACTGGAGGCCGCCGGTCTCCGCGCCCCCCGCAACCACACCGCCGACCGCAACCTGGGCCGCGTCTAGCGCGCTGCCTGGTGCACCGCTCCGACCGTCCGGTGGCCGGCGGTCAGGACATGTCCACGGCGTCCAGGTCGAGGACGCGGGCGTGCAGGACGAGGCGCTGGTGCAGCGCGGCGCGCAGGGCCCGGTGCAGGCCGTCCTCCAGGTACAGCTCGCCCTTCCACTGGACCACGTGCGGGAACAGGTCGCCGTAGAAGGTGGAGTCCTTCGACAGCAGCGACTGCAGGTCCATCTCCCGCTTGGTGCTCACGAGCTGGTCGAGTCGTACCTGGCGAGGGGGGATCTTGGCCCAGTCCCGGGACGAGAGTCCGTGGTCGGGATAGGGCCTTCCATCACCCACCGCCTTGAAGATCACTCTTCGAGTCTACGGCGTCGCGGTTGCCCGGAGAAGGCAACGCAACAACATCCGTCACTCCACTTGCCTCCACTGGTAAACCAGTTACCGCCCAGCTCAGGGACGTGGTCATTAATCACCGTCGCTGGAGCCGGGGCCGCCGCGGGCCCTCCGCGGGCGGTGCGGTCGCGCGACGCCCGCGCCCGGCCTACCAGGTATTGATCTCCAGATCGCCCAGTTCGTGGACGGCGACGCGGTCCTCGACGGCGAGGATCGTCACCATCCGCTCGGCCTCCTCCGTCGTGACGAACCGGCCGTGCAGCTCCCGCTTCTCAGGGAAGGGCGCCTCCAGCCACAGCCGGGGCCCTTCGCGGCGCAGCTCGGCCGCCCACTCCCGCCGCTGCTCCGGGAACGTCTCGGGGGGCTTCATCTCCGGGCCGCCCATCCACATCATCTGGACGGCGTCGTCCGAGCGGCCGGCGAAGGTGAGGAAATAGCCGTCGACCGGCTCCAGACTCCGCACCCATATCAGTGCGTCGTCCAGCGTGACCGGCGACATCGGCCCGTCGCTCCGGTACCGGTTGTGCACCCGCACCATGAGCATCGGCGCGGACTCCTCCGGGCCGGCGACGAGGGTCGCGGCGCCGGTGTCCTCGCCGTGGAACAGCGGGCCCAGCCGCTCCCACAGGCGGTCGGCCGGGAGCGACACCTCCAGTTCGCTCCGGCCGTCCACGAGAGTGCCGTTAAAACGGTCCCAGTCGCGACGCAGCCGGAGCTCACGGTCCCGGACATCGCGCAGGAGGATCTCGATGCCTGGGGGGATGCTCTCCGCGTAGTTGTCCAGCACGGTCTCGGCGGAAATGACCACGTCCCGCGCCTTCGGGACGGTAATCCCGTGCTTGGGCCCGTTGTCCCGGGTGACCAGGGCGCGCGGCACCGGATCCCGGTCCCAGTGGCCTTCTCGTACGCTGAGGCCCTTGCCGAGGACGGCCCGCCGGAACCGCTCGGCGGGCTCCCCGTCGGCGACCTCGCCGCGGTATGCGGGAACGACCTGCAGGCCGCGCGCCCTGAGTTCGGGGTCGCGACTCTCCCAGAAGCCGGTCTGCCCGGGGCCGAGCAGCACGGCCCGGTCCAGTGCGAAGCCCGGCACGTCGATCGGCCTGGCGTGCACGGTGTCGCCGAACTCACCGTCCACCAGGTCGGCGACGGCGTCCAGCAGAGCTTCCATGACGTCCTCGCGGTACCCCCGGTTGGCCTTGGCGACCAGCACGCGGTCGTCGGTGAAGAGGTAGACGAAGGTGCCGACCTTCCCCTCTTCGACGAGGACGTCGTGCCGTCCGATGCGCCTGCTTTCCCAGTCCTGCGTGAAGCGCCGCTCTTTGGCGAGCGCGACAAGATCAAGCCCCATGCACCCGGACGCTAGTTCCCGCCAACGACACCCGGAAAGCAGAGAGGGCGGCACCGGTGGGTGCCGCCCTGTGTGACGTCTTGCCGTCAGGCGAGCGGAGGATGCGAGATTCGAACTCGCGAGCGCTTGCACGCAACACGCTTTCCAAGCGTGCGCCCTAGGCCACTAGGCGAATCCTCCACGGGGAAGCCTACCGGTTCCCGGGCAGTGACCTGACATCAATTACCGCGGAGACCGGAATCGGGCCGTAGACGTGCGGGAAGACCTCGTCGCCGGCGGGCTCGTAGCGCACGGGGGCGTCCAGCCGGGACACGTCGATGACCAGGAGGACCAGGTCGGAGCGGGGAACGCCGGTGTAGAAGCGGCCGAGTACGCCGCCCACCTGGGCCAGGTCCGACGAGCAGTGGACGAAGCCCTCCTCGTCCAGCGTGCGGCCGAGCGTCGACATGGCGTACGGCTCCCCCGTGTCGCGGGCGGCGTCCCAGTGGGGACGTTCGGCGATGTGGAGCAGCGTGGCGTGCGTCGGGACGGACATGAGGCGGAGACTACGCCGGAAGCGTGGCAATCCTGGGGGCGGGATGCCATAGACTCTGGGGCAGACCCCTCGCATGGCGTCACCCTGTGAACCTCCCCAGGGCCGGAAGGCAGCAAGGATAAGCAGGCTCTGGCGGGTGTGCGGGGGGTCCCTTGTTTGAAGGGTCACCGCGCTTGTGGCGCTCCGCTTCGCGAGGGAGGGCGGACCCCCGATGAGTCTGGCGCTGTACCGCAAGTACCGGCCAGCGACGTTCGCCGAGCTGAAGGGGCAGGAGCACGTCGCCGAGCCCCTGCAGCAGGCGCTGCGCAACGGCCGGATCAACCACGCGTACCTGTTCAGCGGTCCGCGCGGCTGCGGCAAGACGTCCAGCGCCCGCATCCTCGCCCGCTCGCTGAACTGCGAGCAGGGACCGACCCCGGATCCGTGCGGCAAGTGCGACTCGTGCGTCGCGCTCGGGCCCACCGGGACCGGGCACATCGACGTGATCGAGATCGACGCCGCCTCGCACGGCGGTGTCGACGACGCCCGCGACCTGCGGGAGCGGGCGTTCTTCGCCCCGGTGTCGGCGCGCTTCAAGGTGTACATCATCGACGAGGCGCACATGGTGACCCGGGAGGGCTTCAACGCGCTGCTGAAGCTCGTCGAGGAGCCGCCGCCGCACCTGAAGTTCGTGTTCGCGACGACGGAGCCGGAGAAGGTCATCGGGACGATCCGGTCCCGGACCCACCACTACCCGTTCCGGCTGATCCCGCCCGGCGTGCTCACCGAGCTCGTCGAGGAGATCCTGCGGTCGGAGGACGTCCCGTACGAGGCCGCCGCGCTGCCGCTGGCCGTCCGCGCGGGCGCCGGCTCCGCCCGCGACACCCTGTCGATCCTCGACCAGCTCCTCGCCGGGTCGGACGAGGCCGGCATCACCTACACGCGGGCCGTCTCCCTCCTCGGGTACACCGACTCCGCGCTGCTGGACGAGGTCATCGCGGCGTTCGCGGCCCGCGACGGCGCCGCCGTCTTCGCCGCCGTCGACCGGGTCGTGGAGAGCGGCCAGGACCCGCGCCGCTTCACCGCCGACCTGCTGGAACGCGTGCGCGACCTGGTGATCCTGTCGAACGTCCCGGAGGCCGGCGGCTCGGGGCTGCTGAACGTCGCGCCGGACGAGCTGGAGCAGATGCGGCGCCAGGCGTCGTCCCTCGGGCCGGGGGAGCTGACCCGCGCGGCGGACCTGCTGCACACCGGCCTCACCGAGATGCGCGGCGCGACGTCCCCGCGGCTGCTGCTGGAGCTGATCTGCGCGCGGATCCTCCTGCCCGCCGCGTACGAGGACGAGGCGTCGCTGTTCGCCCGCCTCGACCGCCTGGAACGCCAGGCCGCCCAGGGCGGCCCGGTGGACGCTCAAACCGGCGGCATGACACCGTCGCCCGCACCGCCGCCCCCGCGGGTAT
>NZ_SMKB01000352.1:0-5524 GCF_004348575.1 Actinomadura sp. 7K534 | reverse complement strand
GTCCCCGACACGGAACCGCCCCCCGGCAGAGGACCTTCCCCCGAGGCGGACCCCGCCCGGGACCCGGGGTCTTCCCGCGACGCGGAATCCGTTCGCGACGCGGAACCGGATCGCGAGGACGCGCCCGTCCGGCGGGACGAGGCCGACGCCCCGGAGACCGTTCCGGACGGCCTGCCGCGGCATCTGCACGATGTCTTCCGCGACAGCGACGCCACCCCGGCGGGGCGGTCGTTCCACGATCCCGCCGACCCGGCCATGCGGGATCTCGCGCGGCGCGTCCCGGCGGACCCGCAGCGGTTCACGGTGGACGGGCACGGCGACGCGGACGGGCTGCGGCTCCCCGGCGGCCGCCGGCTGAACGCCGACGAGCTGGCGGACCTGATCCGCAACGACCCGAACTGGAACGGCCGCGAGGTCCTGCTGCTGTCGTGCCGGACCGGCGACGGCGACTTCGCCGCGCGGCTCGCGCAGCGGCTCGGCGTCCCGGTCACCGCCCCCAGCGGACTGGCCTGGACGGACGCCGACGGCAACGTGTACGCCTCGTCCGGCCGGACGAGTCCCGACGGGCAGACCCGCCCCGGCTGGCCGCCGGACGGGACCTGGCGGACGTCGGCTCCGGACGGCACCGCATCGCCCGCCGGGCGCGACGGCCGTCCCCCGGGCCGGGAGGAGCACCGCGGCACGGATCCCGCCAGGCCCGGGGACGACGCGCAGTCGCGGGGGCTGCGCGACTGGTTCCGGCGCGAAGGCCACGTCGACCGGGACGGTTACCGCCGTTTCGACACCGACGAGCAGGGCGAGCGGTACGGCGAGAACCGGCTGGCGCACGTGTACCACGACCTGCCGCACCAGTTGCGGCAGGCGCTGCACTGGTACACGGTGCAGTCGATGCCGAATCCGCACCTGCGGCCCGGGGCGGACGTGGGACGGTACCTGACCCACCTGTACACGGAGCAGAACTACGTCCAGCACCTCGCGTACCTGAACGGCGGCGCCATGCCGGCGCATCGGGACCAGCTGATCCAGATGTGGAACCGGCCGGACCTCACCGACTACCAGCGCCGGCTGATCCAGCACGTCGTCACGCAGACGGACCCGGAGGCCCGGCTGCAGGAGATGTGGAAGAACCATGAGCAGCGCGAGTTCCTGCGGCGCTACCTCGGCGGTGAGCCCACGCCCGACGCCTTCTGGCGGCGGATCGACGAACTCGACCAGGCGCTGAGCCGGCCGCTGCCAGAACCCGTCCAGGCGGTGCGGGGGCTGCACGACGTGAATTTCATGCTCGCCTCGGACGGCATGCCTCTGGCGGGCAGGCATCCGATGCTCCTCGTCGGGGCCGTGCAGAACGAGCCGGGCTACATGTCGACATCGCTGGGTTCGGGTACGACGGAGGTCGACGGGCAGGGCTTCAACTACCGGCTGAGCCTCAACCTCCCGCAGGGCGCGCACGGGGTGTGGATGGGCCAGAGCAGCGCGTACCCTGACCAGCGGGAACTCGTGCTCCCACGCGGAACCAGGTACTACATCAGGAACGTCGTGCAGACCGGGTGGAACGGCACCCAGCCGGTCTTCTCCATCGAGGCGGACGTCATCCCGCCCGGGACGCCGCCGTGAGCGGCGCGCGTATGCGGGCGGACGACAGTGACGAGGGAAAGGCGCGCACGTCATGAGTGACGGGTTTCCGGACCTTCCGCAGGCCCCGCCCATCGACGGCGGGCTCCGGCCGCCGAAGGCCGGCTACGAGCGGTTCACCCGGCAGGCGGTGCTGTACCTGCCCGTCGTCCGCCGCGGGGAACTGCTCGGGCACCTGTGGGCCGCGGAGTCCAACGCGAAGGCCGCCGGTTTCGTCCGGCGCACCGCGGCCCAGGCGGCGGGCGCGGAGGGCGCCGCCGTGTGGGGTCGCCGCCTGGACGAGTCGCACGACCGCGGACTGCCCGCCCTGGAGGCGATCCGCGGCTGGGTCGGCGCGGCGGAGGACCCGGTGGGCGGCGCGATCCCGGCGGACGCGCGGGAGTTCCGGGCCGTGAGCCTCGGCGCCCTGCACGAGCTGACCAACCCGGGCGCGCCGGTGTCGCCGGGGCCGCTCGTGCAGGACGGCCTGTACCCGGACGGGACGCCCGAGGACCGCTCGCAGGGCTGGGGCCCGCTGGTCAGCGTCCGGCCGCCGTCGTACGCGGCGCGGACGGCGGCGCCCGTGCTGTTCTACCCCGTGACGCGCGGCGGGACGGTCCTCGGCTACGTGTGGGCGGCGCTGTCGGAGCAGGCGGCGGCGTACCTCCGGCGGGCCGCCGCGGGCCGCGACGGGGAGATCGCGGGCGGGCTCTGGGAGGCGCGGCTGGCGCACGCCTTCGGTGCGGGCGTCCCGGCGGCGGACGCGGTCCGGCGGCTCCGCGGGACGCCCGAGGACCCGCTCGCCGGCGGTGTCGCCGCCGACGCGCAGGAGGGCCGGGCGGCCGGGCTGGACGAACTCGACCGCCTGGCGCGGGCCTAGCGCCGGGCACGGCCCGGCATCGAACCATCACGGGAGTCGTCGTTGTGAAGCTGGTGAGGAAGACCTATCCGCGGTACTTCGTGTACAACGAACGGCCGGTCGTCCTCCTGGAGACGCCGGGCGGCGGGCTGGACTGCCTGGCCGCCGACCCCCGCACCGGGGCGTTCGTCCGGGCCATGCGCTACATCGGCGAGCTGGACTTCAACCGCGACGCCGACATCGACGAGCTCTCCTTCGAGGAGTTCGTCGCGGCAGTGGAGATGTACCGGGCCCGGAAGGGACTGGGCGAAGGAACGGTCAAGGCCCTCTACGAGACGATGCGGGGGCTTGAGGAGACGGCTCAGGAGAGCGGCCGCCGACCGACCCCGGAGGAGGAGGCGCTGATCCGTTCGCTGAGCACGCGGACGAGCCCGCTGTTCGACGGGTACCTGCGGGAGCGAGGGCTGACCCCGACGCCGCAGCCGACTCCCGCGGAGATGCGGGTGGCCCGGCTCTTCGACTCCGTGGACGCGTCGGGGACACCGGTCGTGCGGCGCCGGCCCGTCCCCGACGAGGAGCGGGAGCGGCTGCTGCGGTACCTGGAGCGCGCCCCGATCGTCCTGGCGGCCCGCGGTCACGACACCGACGTCCTCGACCCGGGGCGCCGCGCCGAGGTGCCGATGACGTACCACACCGACGGCACTTGGATCTGGCCCGGCGCCGTCGCCTACTACCTGCGCGTCCACGGCGTCCCCCCGGAGCCCGACCTGGCCGGCTTCGCCCGCGGGAACGGATTCGAGGTCCCGGAGGTGGACGAGGACGCGCGCCGCGAGGCCGTGGCCGCCATCAACCGGCGGGCGGACGCCACCTGAGATGCCGCCCCCGAACGAGACCACCCGCCCGCGGGCCGAGCGGGAGCACGTCGCCCTCCTCGCGCCCGAGAGCCCCGTCATGTTCGCCCGCGCCCGCCACATCCTGCGAGATCTGACCCGGGACGGTGCCGCCCGCTTCCTGGTCGGGGCCGTGGACGAAGGGTGCTGGTCGGTCCTGCGCGGCGAGGACGGCTGGCGGGCAGTGCACTGGCCAGGCGGTTCCGCCGGGGCGGACGAGGCGACGGATCACGCGACGGCGAGGGAGGCCACGGCGCACGCCGTCGCCGGGCTCCTGGCCGAGGAAGGCGTGAGCGTGCACAGCGGGATTCTGGAGCTCGCGGGCCTGATCCGCCTCGACCCTCCCACCGGCGCCTGGGGCCTCACCGACACCGGGCGGCGGGTCCGGGACGAGTCCGCGAACTCGGCGCGGCCGGCCGGGACCTCCTGCATCGCCCTCGAAGCCGTCACCGCACGCGCCGGATACTTCGTCACCCGGCCCGGCCCCCCGCCGTCCGAGGGCCCGTTCGTGGACGTCCGCACGGTCCTCTCCATGGCGGCCTTCGCCGGGCTCCCCGAGCCTCCGGACGATCCCGGCGAGGCTCGGCCGGTCGACCTGCCGGTGGACACGGCCCTCGACGGCTACGGCGACGACGGCGAGGTGTTCCTGTTCGAGCCCGGGACGCCGTTCAACCGGCGCGGGCTGTGGGGCGAGCCCGAACACCACCGTCACCGCCGCTACCGGGTCCGGAAGCCGCTGCGCGGCTATCCGTCGTTCCCCTTCGAGCAGGCGACGATCGACGTCGAGCGGACCGGCCGGGAGGGACGCGGCTACTACCTGGTCGACACGATCGCCGCACTGCTCGCCGCCGGGACGCTGAGCGAGACCACCGAGCGACCATGACGAACCGCCCCGAGCCGACCGGCCCCGAGCCGACCGACCCCGAAAGCGCGCTGCTCCGGCGGCTGATCGACGAGGTCACGGAACTGCTGCCCGGCGCCTGGCGGAACGCCGAACTGACGTACCGCTCGATCGGCGGCCACGAGTCCATCTGGCTGACCGGCGCCGAGGAGGGCAGGCGGCACCCCGGCGGCATCCACGCCGCCGGTCGGCGCATCCCCCGCACAAGCATCCCGGACCTGCTGCGCCGCCACCGGGAGATCACCGCCGACCCGGTGCACGGGGCGTGGGCCGCGTTCACCTACGACCTCTGGAAGCGGGACGGCGTCACCGACTGGAGCGTGTCCGCCCGCCCAGCCGCCGAGTTCGCCTGGACGGACGAGATCACCCCCGCCGACTGCGCCGCCGAACTCCGGCTCTTCCCCCGCCGGGACGACACGGTCCCCGAATGGATGCACCCGCTCCTGGCCCTGCACCGCGCGGCGCAGGACTTCAGGCCCGTGCCGCAGCGGGAGAGCGACCTGGTCGCGCTGCTCCCGGCGGGCATGGAACGGCTGTTCATGCGCGCCCGCGTCAAGCTGGCGGACTTCGTGCCGGGCGCCGGCGGGTTCCGGGTCGGCGCTCCGGGGGGAGGCCGCTGGACGGTCGCGCACCACGGCGGCGCCTGGCTGGCGGTCGGGCCCGGCGGTGACGTTTTCCCGTACGCGGAACCGCGCCGGGCGGTCGCGCACGCGATGGCCGGCGTCATGGCCGACGCCGGGATGGAGATCAACAGCACGGTGCTGAGGACGGCGCTGATCATCCGCCTGCAGCGCTATCCGCGGAAGGGCGAGCAGGCGTGGCTGCTCAGTGACGACGGCCGGGAGCTGAACGTGCGGACGGCGTGCTCGCCGCGTCCCCGCGGCACCGGGCGGTACATCGCCCTCGACCCGCTGAACAACCGCCCGGCCGGTCCCTTCGCCTGCTTTCCCGGGCCCGCCCCTGAAGAGGGCGGGTACGTCTCCGTCCACACCGTGTTCATGATGCTCGCGGAGAGGGTGCTCCCCGTGCCGGACCCGGCGGCGCAGGCCGCGCCGGAACCGCCCGGCGAAGTGCTGGAGGCCGGTATGGAGGTGGACGCCTACGGCGATCCGGACGGCCGCTTCGTCTACACCGTCGACACCCCTTTCCTGCGACGCGGCCTGTGGGGATCGCCAGAGGACTACGCGTACCACCGCTACCGGGTGGCGAAGCCCGTCCGCGGCCACACCGGCCTCTTCGCCCCCGGCCCCCTCGGCGGCGACC
>NZ_SMKB01000351.1:0-5528 GCF_004348575.1 Actinomadura sp. 7K534 | reverse complement strand
GGGGACGCCTGGGTGGGCGGCGTTGGTTGCGGCGTCCATCGGGCAGTTCCTCGTCGTTCTGGACGTCTCCGTCGTCAATGTCGCTTTGCCTGAGGTGAGTGCCGGGCTCGGGCTCGGTGTGACCGGGTTGCAGTGGGTCGTCAACGCCTATGTGGTGACGTTCGCGGGGTTTCTGCTGCTGGGCGGGCGGGCCGCCGACCTTTTCGGGCGCAAGCGGGTCTTTCTCTGGGGCGTCGGGTTGTTCACCCTGGCCAGCCTCGCCGCTGGGTTCGCGCAGAGCGGGGGTGTGCTGATCGCCGCGCGGTCCGTGCAGGGAGTCGGTGCCGCCGTCCTCGCGCCCGTCACGTTGTCGCTGGTGACCGCCAACTTCCCCGAGGGGCCGGCGCGGACGAAGGCGATCGCGCTGTGGACGGCCGTCGGCACCGCCGGGGGCGCCACGGGCGGGCTCGTCGGCGGGCTGCTGACCGACTACCTGAGCTGGCGCTGGGTGTTCCTGATCAACGTGCCGGTCGGGGCGCTCGTCGCACTGGTGGCGGTCCGGTGGCTGCGGGAGGAGCGGAACACCGCGGGACGCGTCCGGCTCGACGTGCCGGGAGCCGTGCTCGTCACCGCCGGGGTGGCGCTGCTGGCATTCGGCATCGGGCGGATCGAGAGCCATGGCTGGACGGCGCTCGTCCCGCTCACGGCCGGGCTCGTGCTGCTGGCCGCGTTCGTCGCCGTGGAGGCGCGGACCGCTCAGCCGCTCGTGCGGCTCGGGCTGTTCCGGCTGCGCAGCGTCGCGGTCGGCAACCTCGCCACCCTGGTCATCATGATGGGCGGCTTCGCGCTCTGGTACTTCCTGTCGCTGTACATGCAGAACGTCCTGGGTTACAGCGCCGTCCGCGCGGGGCTCTCGTTCCTGCCGCACACGCTGGGCATCATCCTCGGGTCGCGGCTCGCCCCGATGCTCATGGAGCGCATGGACGCGCGGCTCCTCGCGGGCGCCGGCGGCCTGATGGCGGCGGCCGGGTTCGCGTGGCAGAGCGTCGTGCTGGACGCCGGGGGCACGTTCCTCGGGTCCGTGCTCGGGCCGGGCGCGACCATGGCCCTCGGGTTCGGACTGCTGATGACGCCGCTGGTGGAGGCGTCCACGCGGGGCGCGCCGGCCGCCGAGGCGGGCGCGGTGGCGGGGGTGGTCAACACGTCCCGCACTATCGGCGGCGCGATCGGCCTCACGGTCCTCGGCGCGGCGGCGGCCGCGTCCGGTCCGGAGCCGGTGGACGGCTACGCGGCGGCCTTCCTCGCCGCCGCCCTCATCACCGCCGCCGGGACGGCGCTCGTGGCCTTCCTGCCCGGCCACCACGCGTGACCAGCCGCCACGCGTGACCGGGGGCGTTCACACATCCGCGAAGAACAGGGACCGGGCGCCCGCCGGAGAGAGCGGGCGCCCGGCGTGTGCGGGGGTCAGCGGGCGGCGGCCTCGGTGAGGGTGGCGCCGGCCGCGACGCCCATGAGGCCGTACTGGAAGTTCCGCTCGACCTCGGCGATCTCGGCGGAGTTCGGGTAGGGGTTGCGGCAGGACGTCCCGGCGCTGGCCCCGGACATCAGGTCCGTGCAGCGGCCCGTGCGCCGGTCCGGCAGGCCGAGGATGTGGCCCAGCTCGTGGGACGCGATCCGTACCGTGTAGTGGCCTTCCTGGACGGCCTGGCGGCCCATCCAGATCGTGCCGCGGCCGAGGCTGGTGACGCGGGCGCGGGGCCAGCCGTCGTCGGCGACGATGACCACGTCGGCGGGGGACCCGGCGACGAACTCGACGTTGCCGACGCGCGCGTTCCAGATCCGGGCGCCCTCGTCGACCGCCGACCGGAACTCGGCGGAGCGGCTCGCGTCGTACCTGATCGTGCGGACGGCGTCGGCGGCCTCTGCGGCGGGCGCGGCCGATGCGGCGGTGCCCGTGCCGGCCAGGAAGGCCAGGCCGAGCAGCAGCGCCGCGCAGACCCTCAGCAGATTTCTGATGACCATGGGATTCCTCTGCGGTGGGAGCGGGGTAGGGGCACCCTCCGCCGGGCACCGCGCTCCGGCGGAGGGCGCGTTCACGCGGGCCGGTCAGCCGTTGAGGGCGCTGCCGACGATCTGCAGGATGCGGGTGCGGTAGGCGGTGACGTCGCCGTAGATGGCGGGGGACGTCGCGCAGGTGGAGGCGGTGCCGCGGCTGGTCGCTCCGACGAGCTGCCAGCGGCCCGACGAGCCGATGAGCGCGGGCCCGCCGGAGTCGCCGTAGCAGGCGCCGCGCCCGCCGCCGCCCTCGATGCACAGCTCGTTGCTGCTGATGCCGCGGCACTGCGAGTCCGCGAGGATCCGGGTGTCGAGCTGGCGCAGCCCGACGGGCGCGGGTCCGCAGCCGCGCACCGCGCAGGTCTGCCCCCAGCCGAGCAGGCGGGTCGCGGAGCCGATCGGAGCGCTGGTGGCGATGGTCACGGGCGCGGACGCGGCTGGGCTGGCGAGCCGGAGCAGCGCGACGTCGCCGCCGAGCGTCTGCCGGGCGGCGACCCGGCGGACCTCGCCGCCGGAGTTGTAGGTGGTCGTGCCGATCCTGACCTGGTACGGCGTGCCGCAGTGCGCCGCGGTCACGACCCAGCTCGGCGCGACGAGCGAGCCGCCGCAGCTGTGCCGGCCGGCCGAGCTCTGCAGCGACGCCATGAACGAGTACGTCTCGGACGCGGGCACACCGCCCACGATCTTGGTCGTGGGCTGCTCGGTGGGCGGCGGGGCGGGCTCCGCGTTGGCCACCGACATCCCGGACAGCGCCATGAACGCCGCCGGAACCGCGGCCAGCAGGCTGCGCTTCTTCATGAGCGGGGGGTCCTTTCACACGAGCGGGGGAACGTGCGGACCGCAGGGCCCTGACGGTCACCGGCCGGCGACACGGAAACCACCGCGGCGTCGGACCGGTGCATTGACTATTGACCAAGAATGCGCCGACCGCCAATGCCGATTCGGGCGGCCGCGACCGCAATAGAACGCTCTCCATGGAAAGAGCGGGCGCCACCTGCGAACTTTCTACGCGCAACCCGCCCGCACTGAACGAACGGCCATTTTTTCAACTCGCCCGTTCACATGCTGGAAAGGCCCGGCCGCCTGGGAGCGTGAAGCGGGCGCCGCCTGGGATGGGGGCGCCCGTCACGTGGGGTGCGAGGAAAGCGAAGGGGCTGGATCAAGGAAGTTGAGAAGGAAGCCCCCTCATGGCCTCGCGGGGACGACGTTAGCAGTCAGGCGGGGATCAGGTCGCCCAGGTTTTCCGGCGTGAAGACCCGCGAGTCGGGGTGCAGGCCCTCGGGGCGGTCAAGGCCGATGTAAGTGACGGGGCCGTCCGGGGCGGTACCGTTCCAGAGGGTCGTCTTCTCGGCGATGCCGAGGTCCTTCAGGTGGCCGACGGTGAGGAACCGGCGCTCCACGATCCCGCGCACGAGCATCGACGTCGTCACCCGGTTCCCCTCGACCCTGTTGAACACCACGCCGCCCTTGAGATGCAGGTGCATCCACTTGGCGCGCCACCTGCCGTCGTCGCCGCGCATGAACACCATCGGCAGCGCGACCCGGCCGGGGCCGCGCAGTTCCGACTTCATCCGGACGGTGCGCGCCTCGAAGGGGCGGCCCTTCTGCGCGCCGTCGCGGAGCATGAACCCGAAGAACGACTCCTCGACCTCCTCGAATCCCTCCCCGGAGTAGATGTTCACCTGCGGGACGACGAACCGCCGCCCGAGGCGCCGCAGCGACAGGTCGATGAACTCCGAGGCGCCTTCGGGGGCGTCGGTGATGTCGCCGGAATGCCTTCCGCCGGCGGTGCTGAGGTTGGTGTACGACAGCCATTCCGGGTCGAGGTAGTTCTCGTCGAGCATGAGCGCCGAAAGGTCGAAGTCGGTGCTGCGCTCGCGCTGCCGCCAGTGGACGAAGAAGCGCAGCAGTTCCCCGCTGACGGGCGACACCGAACCGCGCGGCAGGACGCCCAGGCCGTGCCCGGCCGCCTTGCCGCTGAGCGGAAGCGCGATGCCGAGCGCGTCCGGGTCGACGACCAGGTGCCCGAAGGACGGCAGGCGCCCGCGGATCTCCGCGTCGAGGAACGCCGCCAGCCGCGCCACCGTGCCGGGGTCGAGCGGCGCACGCGTGTCGGGCGCCGTCACGCCGCGGCCGTGGCGGTTGGCGAACACCCGGACCCTCCCCGTCGCTTCGGCACGGTTCAGCAGGTGCTCCCGCACCGACAGCAGGACCCGGCCCGACACCCGGTGCGCGACGGACTCCGCCGCCTCCAGGACGGCGTGCTCCGCGTCCGGCGCGCCGCGCAGCAGCCGGTCGAGCGAGCGGAACAGCAGGCCGGGCGCGCCGGTCGCCGCGCGGGCGGCGCCGGCCGCGTCGCCGGAGGCGAGCCGCGCCTCGACGCGCGCCGCGAACGACGGTGCCCGCTTCTCGCCGCGGGCGACCGCGAACACGTCCGCCGCCCGCGGCCACCGGGGGTACTCGTGCGGGTGGATCCGCTCGCCGAGCCGCTTCCACGGCTCGCGCCAGGCGGCGACGTCCCCGAGCTTGCCGGGGTCGGCGCGCACCACTCCGTCGAGCGCGGCGAGCAGCGACCGCCGGACCGGGCGCGGCAGCGGCCCGAACCGGGCGGGCTCCTGGAGGGTCACGTCACCGCCCGACGCGCGCACGCCAGGCGCAGCACGTCGGTGACGGTGTCGACCAGCGGCTCCGCGCCGGCTACGACGCGCACCTGGTTGATGAGGGCGCGGTTCTCCCGGACGGGGATGCGCTCCGGCTGCGGGCCGTCGGCGTAGAGCCCGGCGAGCCCGCCCAGCGCCGCGAGGCCGTCCTCGCCGAGCGGGGTCGCGCTGCCCGCGAGCCGGAGGTAGAGCCGCTCGCCCTCGTCGGCGAGGCCGCGGCCCAGGTGCAGCACCGTGAGGCGGTCGCCGGCGGCGGCGATCAGCTCGTCGTGCGCGGCGAGCATGTCCTCGTAGTCGTGCCGGTAGACGCCGTAGCCGGAGAGGGTGAGCAGGTTCAGGACGCCCTCGCTGAGGGACTCCATCGCGGCGGACGCCGCCACCGGGTCGAGGAGCGTCTCGCGCAGGCGGTCCGTCCAGAACTCCAGCGTGTCGGGCACGTTGTTCGGGAAGTCCCGGAAGTACACGTTGTGGCGGACGTGGTCGCCCGCCATCTCCCGGACGACCGGCAGCGTGCGCGCGGCGACGCCGAGGACGGCCGGCTCCGCCAGCCCGGACAGCGCGGCCATGAGGTCCCGGGACAGCTTGAACCCGGCCGACATGAGGGCCGCGTCGAGGCGCCGCGCCGCGGCCGCCCCGTCCCCGCGGGGCCCCTCGGGCGCGGGAACGCGGTGCGTGTGCCGGACGATCAGTTCCGCGAGCCAGATGTTCACCGCGTCATGGTCGCAGGAGCCCGCAAAACCATGCACATGGTTAATCGCGGTGAATACCGGTTCAGGGTCAGCTCATGTCCGAGGTGAGGACGCGGGGCTGCGTCCGCACCTCCGACATGAGCTG
>NZ_SMKB01000350.1:0-5547 GCF_004348575.1 Actinomadura sp. 7K534 | reverse complement strand
CGCCAACTCCCCCTGCCGCGGCTCCGCCAGTGGCCCCGCCCCACTGACGAACGCCGGGCTACCCGCGAACACGCACGGCAAACAGGCGGTTACCGGGACCCCTCGCCGTTCTCCCAGGTGGGCGGGGTTCATCAGCAGGTCGCGGGACGTCCAGCCCGGGACCGGGGTCATCCCCCCTATCCGGGGGCAAAGGCGCTGGTAGACGTCGAGGGCGTCATCGGGACGGGCCGCCGGGTCCTCGGCTAGGAGAAAGCGGGGACCAGAGCGTCCGGTTCGCACGGGACGCCGTCCACGCCGTCCACGCCGTCCACGCCGCCCGCGATCCGGCCCTGAGCGTCCGGTCCCGCCGTATCGGCGGAACACCGGTCTCGGGCATGCTGGGAGATCGGCGGAGAGGAGCCGTGATGACCCTGGTGATGAGCGCGGCCGAGCGGGAGGCATTCCTCGCCGGCACGTACGTGGGCATTCTGAGCGTCGCGGACGAGGCGGGCCGAGCGCCGCTGGCACTGCCCGTCTGGTACACCTACGAGCCGGGCGGCGAGATCACCTTCATCACCGGCCGGGACAGCCGCAAGATGGCCCTGATCCGGGCGGCGGGCCGGGTCAGCCTGGTGGTTCAGGAGGCAGCGCTGCCCTACCGGTACGCCTCGGTGGAGGGACCGGTCATCGGGTTCGAGGATCCGGCCCGCCCCGAGGACCGCCGCGCACTGGCCGAGCGCTACCTGGGCGCCGAAGGCGGCGCCGAGTACCTGGAGGCGACGAAGGACGTCGCCGGGGAAATGGTCCTGACACGGGTGCGTCCGGAGCGCTGGTACACCCGCGACTACACCAAACAATCCCACTAACGATCCTGATTGCCCTCCAGGCAAACAAAATTCGCGGTGGGCGACCTTGGCGGACGATCACCATCCCCGCATCGTGGCGATGTGCTGTCGGAACGCGGCTGACCCGGGCAGGACGTCGGGCCGGTGGTACTCGTCTGCGACCCCCGGTTTTGCGTAGGGGCTGGGCGGCCATCACGGTGAGGCGGTCGACCAACTCGGCGGGCCTGCACCCCGAAGTCCGGGTCGAGGTGGGCGATGCGCAGCGCCGCCCATCCCAGGGAGTCGGCGGTAGCGCGCACAGGACGCCGGTGCTGGTCGGCGGCTTTCTGCGGAAGACCGCTGGCCAGGCGGACCCCCGGTGACGTACCGCCCCCGCTTCGAACAAGTGCAGCGGACGACACCGCCGCATCCGATGACCGCGCGGCCCCAAAACCGCAGAGCGCCAACGCGACGGCCACGGGCGGCGGACGCCCGCGCACTCTCCATGCCGAACATGCTTACCCACGCCACTGCACCAGCAGCTCCGCTCACGGGCGTCCCGCAACGCAGCGCGGACCGCCAGACGTCCTCCGAACTCACGCCCGCTGGGACGGTCACAGAGGCCCTAGAACTGCGGCGGGGTCCGCGTCCAGCGCCAGTGTTTCCAGGACGGACAGCAGTTGGCGTTCCTCATACCTGAAGTGCGACTCCATGATCGCCGCCAGCCCCTCCAGGTGCCTGTCCAGCTCCGCAGGCGGGGCCGCCCGAGCCGCAGCGGCCTGGAGCCCGGTCAGCAGGTGCTCGATCATCGAATGGTCCTGCCGCAGGTACCGCAACGTCTCACCCAGCTCGGGATGCTGCTCGGCGATCGCCGGAAACAGGTCACGATCCTCGCCCACGTGGTGGGCGCTCAGGGCAGCGCAGAACCCGTGACAGAACAGCAGCAGATCCCTGGTCGCCGACTCGGCCTGCTCACCAGCGGCCAATGCGTGTCGGGTCACCTTCAGCGCTTCGCGAAGCCTGTCATGCACGCGGCGCAGTTCATTGCTCCAGGCCACCAGCCTGGTCTTCTCGCCCTCACCCACAGGTGAAGAGCGAAGGTACGACGATCATCGTCGTCGATTCCCTTCGGTCCGGCGCCTCCATGCCTGGCACGGCCTGCCACCAGCACGCGACGCTGCGGGCGAAGGTATCACGAAGCGGACAGCACCCAACCGTCCTAGAACGGCAGCCACTTCCGGAGGGCAACCGGGATCCGCTGCCAGGACCTGTTCGGGCCTTGCCAGCCCCGCACTCAGATCCTTTGACACACTTCTCTCGTGATCGAACTGACCGACGATTTCCTCAAGCTCAAGCCCGGAGCCATCTGCTACTGGCCGGCCACCCTTGACCATCCGGTCGCTGGAACCTGGCACATCACGATTCCCCTTGAGCCCTTCTCTGCGGACGACGAGTACGAGCCCGCCAGCTTCCGACCCGACAACCGCGGGCCAGAACTCATCAAGACGGAAATCGCACTCGATCACATTCATCTGCAAGCCACCGAACTGGCCGGGTTGAGCCAGCGCACCTTCACCTTTCCGGTGAACCCAGAGGACGGCTACATCGACGGCTCCATCTATCTCGTCGCCTCCCACTGCCCAGTCGATGTCACCCGCATCGAGTTCGGCCAAGCCACCTCGAACCACATCCCCGCCACCCTCCAGGCCCACTTCGACTTCGACGCCGCAGGCGCCATCGACATCCAAAACCGCACGGCCGAGCTGAAGACAGTCCTGCACTTTGAACTCGGCCGCCCCGTCACCTGAAAGCCACCGAGTCCGCCACGCCCTGCCCTTCCGACGCATTCAAACGGGCAACCCACTTCCCAAGATCACCTAAAGCTCAGAAGCGTCCATGGCCTTCTTGAGCAACTGCGCTGCGCGGCCGAGCCCCCATCTCGGCCACCACAAGGCGCCGCACTCCCACCCGAGCAATCTCTGTCTCACCCGGCTGCGGCAGCACGCGGGCCGAGCTACTCGCCCGCACCATCCCGCAGGCGCCCGGCTACGGCCCCGTGACGCGTAGAGGCGCCGACCGCAGACCGCGGACCGGCGCCTCCCTGAACGGCCTCAACGGCGCCCGCGCCTACGGTTCCAGAGGACCAGGGCCGCCACGGTGACCCGTGCATCCTGACCGGGGCGGGGGCTGGGCGACTGACTTGGCCAACCCGCTCGTGACGGGCCCGGCGGCGTGGCCCAGAAAACGAACAAGGAACGACGCCAACCAGCCCCCCACACCCACAAGGACCGACACGCCACCATTTTTTTGGCCAATGATGCCTCCAGGTCCTCACGGGCGGCAGGGAGGGGCAGCGTCACACCTCAAAAGCTGAACGGTGTCGCACACACGTTCCGCGAGAGATGTGGACCGACCCCGCGAGTCGATCCTGACCGGCGCGCTGGGCACCGCGGCAGGCCGTGCTGGGCACTGACGAGGAGGCCGCCGCCGAACTGGAGCGCTCGGCCGGGCGGGTGTCGGCGTCCAGGCTCAGGCGCAGGTCGGGCAGGACAAGGTCGACGGCACGGCAGCAACTGTCGGCGCCCGGCCCCGTCGCCGGCGGCCGCCTGCGTCCAGCCCTGTCGGCGGCGCCTCGCTGGCTCGGTTCTCCCGCCTCCCCTGACGGACCCGCCCTCGCGGCGGTCCGTGCCCGCGGCAGGTTGGCCGCCGCAGCCGCGTTCCTGCAGACGCGGCCGAGCTGACCCCCGATCCGCCGCCCGTGCGACGCGGGCGCTCGAAGCCGCGCACGCCAAACACGACGCCGGCGCGTCCAAGGCAGCCTTGGAATTACGGGCCAGCGCCGCAGCGGGCCACTGGACGTCCTGCAACACGCGCGGCTCGAGTTGCTGCCGCGCCCAGATCGCGTTCCACCTGACCCGGGGCAGCAACATGACGGGGATGTGTCCGAGGGGCTGGGCACCCCCACGAGATCACTCACACGCACCTTGTCTCACCGGGGCTGGCGTGGAGCCCTTCGGCGAGACGAGGCACTGGTAAGAGAAGCGCCTCCATGTCGCGGCGGTTCAGCGCGCCTACGGCGAGATCGGCGACGACGTGTTCGTCCTCACCGACGCCAAGGCGTCCGAGCACGCGGCCGCGACAGGACCGGTGACCAGCGTGCGCGTTGGACCAGGGCATCCGGCACCTCGGCACCGGGAATCGCATCACCGCCTGCGATGACGATCACGCCGCCCGATGACAGAAACGACGCTTATGCGGTATACGGGAATCATGGGCAATTCTCACCTCTTCAAGGCGAGTCGACACAAACTCACCCCTAAGCAAACGGCTCGCCGTTCCCCCCGTCGCCACCCCAACGATTGAAGACGATCTCCGGCCACTTCCACTCGTTTCCCAAAAGGCACGAGGCCGCGAAAGATCACTACGGTGAGCCAGCGAGGCCCCAGGCTTATATAAGTAGCAACTCCGACTAGCCGCAAGGTCTCAATATTCTCACCTCGAACCGTGAACACGAACTGTGAATGTTCGATAACATCGAGTCATGTGTTCGAGGGGATTCGATCTGGCGGTGATGTCCAGCAGTGAGCTGGTGGGCATGGCGGCTGCGACCGCGTCCGAACTCGCTCGGCGTCCGGCACCCGACTCTCCAGCCGTGTGCATGAAGGACGCCGAGACCCTCGCCCACACGACCGACCTGCACGAAAGCGTCCTGGCCGGGTTGATCGGACGGGTGGACGCCTCAGGAGAAGTGCGCCGCTGGGGCTTCCCGTCGGTGCGAAGCTGGCTGCGGACCCGGCTGGGCATGCGAGAGGCCCGCGCCAAGGAGCGCATCGCCCTCGCCCGTGAACGGCACCGACTTCCCCAGGTCGCCGAACGTCTCGCGGCCGGGAAGTTGTCCTACGGGTACGCCGCCACCGTGGCCGGTGCCGTGGCCCGCCTGAACGACGAGGACTGTGCCAAGGCCGAGGACATCCTGCTCGACCTCGCCGGACAGGGGTTCTCCGCCGGAAAGGTCGCCGCGTTCGGCAACCGAATCACCGACCTGATCGCGGAACGCGACGGCACCGACACCCCCGATCCCGATTCCCGGCGCGGATACGAACGCTCCTGGATCGACACCACCCGCTCCCTGGACGGCGGCCGGTACATCAAGGGCTGGCTGAACGCCGAGGACGCCGCCATCTGGGACGGCACCCTGGGCCCCCTGGCCAAGCCCGCCGGAACCGACGACGACCGCGACCTCTCCGAACGCACGGCCGCCGGACTGGCGAGCATCCTGTCGGGCGGGCACAAGGCCACCAAGGTCACCGTAATCTGCGACCTCGACACCCTCACCGGCGGCAACACCCCCGCACGCCTAACCGACGGCACCCCCATCCCCGCCGATCAAGCCCGCCGCATCGCCCTGTCCGCCGGGGTCTCACCACTCCTCCTCGGACGCGGCCACGTCCCCCTGTACCTCGGCCGAACCGTCCGCTTCGCCACCCCGGCCCAGCGCCGAGTACTCGAAGCACTCAACCCAACATGCGCAGTTCAGGGCTGCGAAGTCCCCGGGACACTGTGCGAAGTCGACCACGTAGCCGGCTGGGCGCTCGGCCACACCCCCACCGACATCGACAACCTCACCCTGACCTGCGGCTTCCACAACCGCTTCAAGGCCAGCAATCCCAACCAAATCCACGTAACACGACCCCAGAACGGCCGCTACACCTACCGCCTCCCACCTCCCGAGCACCCCCTACCT
>NZ_SMKB01000034.1:0-46007 GCF_004348575.1 Actinomadura sp. 7K534 | reverse complement strand
CGGCGACGGCGAGGGCGCCCCGCCGACCGCCCCGCCCGCGCCGGTCCCGGCCGCTGACGAGGGCGAGGCGCTTGAGGGCCGCGTGCTGGTCGACCGTCCGGACACGTTCCGGCCGGACGTGCGCGCCCGTCGGATGTCCGGCGAGCGTGCGCAGCGCCGCCCGATCATCGCGCCATGGCTGCGCGACCGCGCCGAGGCCAAGGCCACGATCCGGTGGGCGGTCGGCTACGCCGGACACGTCACCGGCTACCACGCCGCCCGCGTCCCGCTCTACAGCCTGCGGCTTGCCGGACGGTCCCCGCGTGGGCTGTTCCGGGTGGTGGCCGGTACGTGGCGGTGGACGTTCGATATCGAGTCTCGGCCGCTGCGCACGCACGCCATCGACCGCCGCAACGACGACGCGTACCTGAAACTGATGAGCGAGCGCAACGACCGTGTCCGCGCCCGCATGCTCGTCACCGGCGCCGGCCTCGCCGGTGGCGGGCTGGCCGCCATGTCGGTGGCCGCTGCCGGTGGCGTCACCCAAACCGCCGTGCTGGCCGCGCTGGTACTGCTGTTGGGCTGGATCGGCACGCCCACCGACCGGCGGATCCTGGACACCGCCGTCGTGTCGACCAAGGCGCCCAAGCTCACCTCGGAAATCGTGGTGCGGGCGCTGGCCTCGCTCGGCAACGCCGAGATCAACAAGGCGGTCGGCAAGGGCGGGAGCGGTATCACCTTCCCGGCCCCGATCACCCGTGACGGGCCCGGCTGGCGCGCCGAGGTCGACCTGCCGTACGGGGTGACGGCAACCGACATCATGGAGCGCCGCGACCGCCTCGCCTCCGGCCTGCGCCGCCCCCTGGGGTGCGTGTGGCCCGAACCCGCGCACGACCAGCACGCCGGGCGGCTGGTGCTGTGGGTCGGTGACCAGGACATGAACCAGGTCAAGCCGATCGCCGGCCCGCTGGCCAAGACTGCTACCCGTGTGGACCTATTCAAGCCGGTCCCGTTCGGCACCGACCAGCGCGGACGCCCCGTCACCGTGGAACTGATGTACGCCAACGCCCTGATCGGCGCGATGCCCGGCATGGGCAAGACGTTCGCGATGCGCGTGCTGGCCCTGGCCGCCGCGCTCGACCCGTCCGCCGAACTGCGCGTCTACGAACTCAAGGGCACCGGTGACCTGTCGGCCCTGGAAAAGGTCGCCCACCAGTACGGATCCGGGCAGGATGACGACACCCTCGCCGAGTGCCTGGCCGCGCTGCGCGAACTGCGCAAGGACCTGGAGCGGCGCGCCAAGGCGATCCGCAAGCTGCCCAAGGACATCTGCCCCGAGAACAAGGTCACTCCAGAATTGGCCGCCAAGCGGTCGCTGGGCCTGTTCCCGTCGGTGTTCATCCTGGACGAGTGCCAAAACCTGTTCGCCCACCCCGACTTCGGTGACGAGGCCGCCCGGCTGGCCATCGACATCATCAAACTCGGCCGCGCCCTCGGCGTGATCCTGCTGCTGGCCACCCAGCGCCCCGACAAGGACTCGCTTCCCACCGGTGTCTCGGCGAACGTGGGGCTGCGGTTCTGCCTGAAGGTCATGGGCCAGACCGAGAACGACATGATCCTGGGCACCTCGATGTACAAGAACGGGATCCGCGCCACCACCTTCACCAAGAAGGACAAGGGCATCGGCTACCTCGCCGGTGAGACCGACGACCCGCAGATCGTCCGCGGCTACTACATCGACAACCCCTCCGCCGACCGCATCGCCGACCGCGCCCGCGCGCTGCGCAAGGCCGCCGGCACCCTGACCGGCCACGCCATCGGTGAGGACACCGCCCCGGCCGCCGACGACGGCGCGTCCCTGCTGGAAGACCTCGCCGCCGTCATGGCGCCCGGCGAGGACAAGGTCCACTCCCAAGTGCTGGTCGACCGCCTCGCCGAACTCCGCCCGGCCGTCTACGGCCCGTGGACCGACCTCGACCCGACCGGCAAAGCCCGCCAGCTCGCCGCCGCGCTCAAGCCCTACGGCATCGGCACCCCGCAGGTTTGGGGACAGGACGAAACCGGCAAGGGCCGCAACCTCAAGGGCGTCCACCGCGACCACGTCACCGACGCCCTGAACGCCACCCGCCGCACCGACCGGTAGACCGCCGCTGCGCCTCTAGGTCTAGAGGCCGCCACCTCTAGACCTAGAGGCCCCTCTAGACACCCATCGGCCGTCTGACCAGTGATCTAGCGCCTAGACCCGCCACCTGCGACAACCACCGAAACAGCCCTGGAGGCCACTTGTGAGCCCCCTGCTCGCCGCCGCTAGCCACACCACCCACCCGTCCACCGCATGGCTCCTGCTCGCCACCCTCGGCGCCATCGGCTACCTGCTCCACTGCGTGATCTGGCCGTATCGGGCGTGCCGCAAATGCGACGGCGCCGGGCGGTTCCGCTCGCCGTCCGGCCGCGCCTGGCGCTACTGCAACCGCTGCGGCGGCAAGGGCGCCCAACTGCGCACCGGCCGCCGCATCTGGACCCACCTCAAGAGCATCGACCGCAACCGCCGTTAACCACCCGACCGGCCCCGGCGGCGCCGCCGACCGCCCGACAGACAAACGGGCGGCCCGGCGCACAAGCCACCAAGCACGCTGCCGGACCGCCCTTACCCCAACCGCTCACGTGCCCCAACGAGGCCCGCGAAATGGAGGTACCTCCATCATGACGCACAACCCGTCCGAACTCCCGCCGGTCGAGCAATGGCCGCTGCTGGCCGCGCCCGACTGCCCCACCTGCCAGCGGCCCGCCGACGTGGCATGGATCGGCCCGGCCACCATGGCGACCGGCGCCGAGGTCAACGTGTGGCGCTGCCGCGCCTGCTCCGCCGACTTCTCCATCCCCGCCGTTTGCTGGCCCGTCCTCGACGGCCCCGACTGCCCGTACTGCGGAACCGAGGTGACGTGCTGGGCCGCGCTCGCCCCCGACGCCTTCGGCGACCTGTGGACGTGCGAGTACGGCCACAAGTTCGTACTCACCCCCGAGGGGATCGTCATCACGCCCGGCAACGAGGACGTGTCGGACTGGGCGCCGATCTGGCCGCGCACCCGACGCGACCCGCGGGACGGCGAGGCCGCATGACCACCCCGCAACCGCTGTCCCTCGGGTCGATGTGCACCGGATACGGCGGGCTGGACCTGGCCGTGTCCACCGTCCTGGACGTCGCCCCCGCATGGGTCGCCGACCCCGACCCGGGCGCCGCTGCGATCCTCGCCCACCACATGCCGGACGTCGCCAACATCGGCGACATCACCGCCGTGGACTGGAAAGACGTCGTCCGCGTCGACATCCTCGCCGCGGGTTACCCGTGCCAGCCGTTCAGCCACTCCGGGAAACGGAAGGGAACCGCCGATGTCCGGCACCTCTGGCCCCACATCGCGAGGGCTGTTCGCCACCTACGACCAGGACTCCTCATCCTGGAAAACGTGGCCGGCCACCGGTCTCTGGGGTTCGACCGAGTACTCGGAGACCTGGCCGCCCTCGGGTTCGATGCGGAGTGGACGAGCCTACGAGCGTCCGATGTCGGCGCCGCCCACGAGCGGGAACGCGTCTTCGTCCTCGCGTGGCCTGCTGCCGACCCCCCGGACTTCCGACACCAACGGCGCGGGGCGACATGGCGCTGGCGGCTTGGACCTGCGGACGGCCGTGACGCTGCTGCCGACACCGACCGCGGTGCACTGGGCGCGCTGCTCAACCGCACACCGCACCAACCCCAAGCCGACCACGACCACCACGAGCCGGACGCTTCTGGACGTGTTCTGGACTGGGGCCCCTACACTGCCGCGATCCATCGATGGGAAGAGCTCCTCGGCCGCCCAGCTCCCGCTCCCACTGAGCCAGGACTGAACAGCCAGCCACGCCTGACGCCGGCCTTCACGGAGTGGCTCATGGGCCTTCCCACCGGATGGGTCACCGCCGTGCCTGGCCTCACCCGCAACCAGCAGCTCACGGCGCTCGGGAACGGCGTTGTCTGGCAGCAGGGCGCTGCCGCCCTGGCCGCGCTCCTCACCCGCCTCACCACCGACCGCCCACTGTCCGATGGGAGGGCCGCATGACCACCACTCGCTCCGACGCCGCGCTGGCGTGCGCGGCGCGTGGCTGGCACGTGTTCCCGCTGCGCCCTCGTGACAAGCAGCCCCTGCCTCGGTTCACCGACTGGGAGACGCACGCCACCACCGACCCGGCTCGGATCCGCGCGTTCTGGAGCCGCGACCCGGCGTTCAACGTCGCGGTTGCGTGCGGCCCGTCCGGGCTGGTGGTGGTCGACCTCGACATGCCCAAGCCCGGCGAGACCCCGCCGCCGGAGTGGGACATGCCGGGAGTCAACGAGGGCGCCGACGTGCTCGCCGTCCTCGCCGAACGGCACGGCGAGGAGTTCCCGCTCGACACCTTCACCGTGACCACCCGCCGCGGCGGCACGCACCTGTACTTCACCGCGCCGTCCGGCGTCCGGCTGCGCAACACCTCCGGCCGGTACCGCACCGGTCTGGGATGGCTCATCGACACCCGCGCCGCCGGTGGCTACGTCGTGGCGCCCGGCAGCTACGTGGACCTACCGGACGGCGCCGGCGCCTATCGCATCACCAACGACACGCCGCCCAGCCCGCTCCCGCCGTGGCTGGCCCACCTGCTCACCACGCCGCCCGCGCCCCTCTTGGGTGCCCCGTGCGTTGCCGGGACGGTCGCCGACTTGCCCGCCTACGTCCAAGCGGCACTCAAGGGGGAAGCCGAACGGGTCGCCGACGCGGTGACCGGTGGCCGCAATCACGCGCTCAACAAAGCCGCGTACAACCTCGGCCGCCTCGCCGGTGCCGACGCCCTTGACGCCGACCTCGCCGGATCGGTGCTGTACGAGGCCGCAGCCGTCCACTTTTGCACTGGCCCCAACGCCTTCACACCCGCCGACGCCCGCGCCACCATCCGCTCCGCGCTCGCCGCCGGCGCCCGCAACCCGCGCACCATCACCAGGGGGAACGCAGCATGACCACACCCAACCCCGCCACCCCGGACGGTCAACTGGTAGACGGCGCCGCGCTGCTCGATTCGCTGCGCGCCGCCCTCACCCGGTACGTGATCCTGCCGGGTTCGCAGGCCGCCGACGCGGTCACGCTGTGGATCGCTGCCACGCACGCGCAACCCGCCTGGCCGCACGCCCCGCGGCTGGTCATCCGCGCCCCGGAAAAGCGGTGCGGAAAGTCCCGGCTGCTGGACGTGGTGGAGGCCACGTGCCACGCCCCGTTCATCACCGTGAACTCCTCCCCGGCCGCGGTCTACCGGTCCATCACCGACGACCCGCCGACCCTGCTCGTGGACGAAGCCGACACCATCTTCGGCCCCAAGGCCGAGGGCAACGAGGACCTGCGCGGGCTGCTGAACGCCGGACACCAGCGCAACCGCCCGGCCAAGCGGTACGACGCCAACGCCAACCGAGTCGAGTCCATCCCGACATTCGCCATGGCCGCGCTCGCCGGTATCGGTGCCATGCCCGACACCATCGAGGACCGCGCCGTCGTCATCCGCATGCGGCGCCGCGGCCCCGGCGAAACCGTCGCGCCGTTCCGGCACCGCCGCGACCGCCCACCGCTCCGCCAGCTCGCCGCCGACCTCGCCGCGTGGCTGCGCGCCGACCTCGCCACCCTCGAAGCGGCCGAACCGCCCATGCCCGTCGAAGACCGCGCCGCCGACACCTGGGAACCCCTCGTGGCCGTCGCCGACCACGCCGGCGGACGTTGGCCCGACCGCGCCCGCGCCGCCGTTCTCGCCCTCACCGCCGACGCCGACGACAACGGCGAGATGTCCACCCGGCTGCGGTTGCTCACCGACTGCCGGACCGCATTCGGCACCGACACCGCCCTACCGACCGCCGTCCTACTCGACCGGCTCAAAGCCGAACCGGAAGCGCCCTGGGGCGACTACGGCCCCAACGGGCTCACCGCCATGAAACTCGGCACCATCCTGCGCGAATACGAGATCCGATCCGACACCATCCGATTCCAGACCGGACAGGCCAAGGGCTACCGCCGCGCCGACTTCACCGACGCATGGGCGCGCTACTGCCCCACCGACGACACCCCGCCCGGCGACACCGGCCCGGCCACCGTCCTACCCCTGCCGGGGGTAGGCCGTACCAGCCGTACCAGCCTCAACACCGCAGGTCAGACCCAATGAGGCTTGCCCGACTGGTACGGCTCAAGCCGTACCAACGCCCGCCCCCTGGTACGGCTCAAGCCGTACCACCCGCCAAGCCGTACCGCACCTGACCAGCAAAAACGAGGCTGGTACGGCTGGTACGGCTACCCCTCCCACCACCGCCACGCCTCCACCGGCGCACAAGCCACCAAGCCCGCCGCCGGTGGAGGTCATCCCACCCACTCACGCCGCTCCGCGGAGGTGCATTCCCGCTATGGCCAAGAGGTCAAGCAAGTGGATCACGGTCCCCGAAATCCTCGAAGAACTCGACATCACACGTCGAACCTGGCAACGGTGGCGCGCCCTCGGCAAGACGCCGCCCTGCACCGTCCTGCCCAACCGGAAGCTTCGAATCCGCCGAGTCGACTTCGAGAACTGGCTTTCCAGCCTTGAAGAGAGGGCCGCGTGAACAAGAGTTACGACGTCCGGTTCTGGAACGTCACGGTAAAGAAGGGCAGGAAACGGCCCTACGCCCTTAGGTGGCGAGTGGGTGGCAAGGTCCAGACCAAGCCGTTCACCACGCAGGAACTTGCCAACAGCTACAAGTCGGAACTCATTCAAGCCGCGCGGCGCGGCGAGGCATTCGACATCGAGAGCGGGCTACCCGAATCCATGATTCGCGCGGCCCTGTCCGTGAGCTGGTACCAACACGCGCGGGACTACGTAGACGACCGATGGGGCAAGGTGTCAGCCAAACAACGAATCTCCATCGCTGAAACGCTCACCGCCGTCACAGTCGCCCTCACGGCAAACCACAAGGGTGCGCCCGACTCGGAGACGCTGCGGAATGCGCTTCGCCGCTGGGAGTACAACAAGAACCGGCGCGAGGCCGACCAGCCCGCCGAGGTGGCGGCCGCGCTCAACTGGGTCCGCAAGGCATCCGTACCGCTGGCCGACCTCGCCGAGTTTGAGGGCATCACGCTCGCCCTCGGCGCGTGTGCCCGAAAGCTCGACGGGACCCCGGCCGCGGCGAGCTACTACACCCGGCGCCGCCGCGTTCTCTACAACGTGCTCAAGTACGCCGTTCAGCGGAAGCGCCTCGCATCGAATCCCATCGACGGTCTCGACTGGAAGCCGACCGAAGAAGATGGCGTGTGGGAAGAGGTAGACCCGGCCGTCGTCCCTTCGCCGCGCCAAATGACGGAACTCCTCACGGCGGTCAGCTACGCCGGACCTCGGCGAGGTCCTCGAATGGTCGCGTTCTTCGCATGCGTCTACTACGCGATGATGCGGCCCGGCGAGGTCGTCTCTCTGCGCGAAACCGACTGCGAGTTGCCCGCGACGGGATGGGGACGGCTGATGCTCGCCAGCTCCAAGCCATCGGTCGGAACCGAGTGGACTGATTCGGGGGAGTACCACGACGACCGCGGGCTCAAAGGGCGGAACCGTAGGGCCAAGCGTCCCGTTCCGATCCCGCCGGAACTCGTCAGGATCCTGCGGGATCACATCAACCGCTATGGCGTCGCCCCGGACGGCCGCCTGTTCCGCACGGAGCGCGGGGGAGTGCTCCTCCCGTCCGGCTACGGGCGCACGTGGCACAAGGCGCGCACGCTCGCCCTGACGCCCGCCGAGGAGGCGTCCGACCTCGCCCGGCGCCCGTACGACCTACGGCACGCAGGCGTCTCCCTAAGGCTCAACGCCGGCGTCCCGCCCACCCAGGTCGCCGAGTGGGCAGGCCACAGTGTGGAGGTGCTGCTGAAGATCTACGCCAAGGTCATCGCCGGTCACGACCACGTGTGGGAGGCGCGCATAGACGATGCCCTCGGCGGCTAGGCGCTGGAACACAAATGGAACACGCGCCGTGGCATACGGCGTCCTGTGGTGGCATCTGATGTCACATGGGCCATGAACGAGAAGAGCCGGTTTCCGCAGGTCAAGCGCGGAAACCGGCTGATCGTTTTGGGGTGCCCCCTGCAGGATTCGAACCTGCGCACACGGCTCCGGAGGCCGTTGCTCTATCCCCTGAGCTAAGGGGGCCCTGCGCCCCTTGGGCGGCGCGGTAGAAGGTTACCAGGGTTGGCGGGGTGACGCGCGCGTGGGCGTTCGCCGTGCGTTCGCCGTGCGTGTGGGCTAACTTCGAGGCCGTGACCGAGCCACTGGGACGCGTTCTGGTCGTTGACGACGACGAGGTGATCCGCCAGCTCATCGCCGTGAACCTGCAGTTGGAGGGGTTCGAGGTGGCGACCGCGGTGGACGGCCAGGACTGCCTGGAGAAGGTGGCGGAGGTCCGGCCGGACGTGATCACGCTGGACGTGATGATGCCGCGGCTGGACGGGTGGGTCACCGCCATCAGGCTGCGGGAGGAGCCCGTGACGGCGCACATCCGGGTCGTGATGATCACGGCTCGGGCGCAGGAGCATGATGTGCGGCGGGGGAACGAGATCGGGGTGGACGCCTACGTGACCAAGCCGTTCGACCCGAACCAGCTGATCCAGACGGTGCGGAAACTCGCGGCGGTGTCCAGATAGTGGTCAGATAGTCTCACCAGAGTGACTCCAGGCGACGTTGGCGGTGCCCTTGTGCGGGCCGTGCGCGACGCTGTGGCGGACGGTGAGATCGATGTTCCCGTGCCGCTGGGTGTGACTGTTTTCAGCCGGGGGCCTGGGGTTTATGAGAGTCCTGTGGCGCTGAGGCTCGGGGTTGAGCCGGGGGTCATCGCGCGGCGGGTCGGGGGTGTCGTCACCGGGAGTGGGTTCGTTCGCCTTGTGGTTCCGGTGGGACGTGTCGTCGAGGCCGTGGTGCGGGACCCCGGGGTTGTGAGCGTGCCCCCAGGTGGGTGGAGCGAGTGGCCACGGACGTTTGAGAATCCGGGGTTTTCTGTGCGGTACGCCTATGCGCGGGCCTGTTGGGTGGGGCGCTGGGCCAGGGAGCTTGGGATCGGGGCAGGGGAGCTTCAGGACGTTGCGGCTGAGGAGCTTGCTCTCGTCGGGGCCCTGGGGGACGTGCAGGCGCGCGCGAAACAGGCGGAGCGGGAACGGGATGCTCGGCCGCTGATGTTTTGTTTGGAGAGAGTGGCCGGGGCGTACCACGACGTGCATGAGCGCTGTCCCGCGGTTCCCAAGGGTGATGAGGAGCCGGGGGCGGTGCATGCCGGGCGGGTGGGTTTGGCGGAGGCCGTGCAGGTCGTC
The DNA here is from genome assembly GCF_004348575.1 of Actinomadura sp. 7K534. Lineage (NCBI taxonomy): Bacteria > Bacillati > Actinomycetota > Actinomycetes > Streptosporangiales > Thermomonosporaceae > Actinomadura > Actinomadura sp. 7K534. The sequence continues at coordinate 36,672 of NZ_SMKB01000034.1, read as the reverse complement.
CTCGGCAACGGGCTGAACGTGATCGGTGAGACCCCTAGAGAGCGGATATGAGTCGAGTACATCCAGCTGGCCCCCTGCACGCCGACGTCCTGCCGGAGGACCACCCGGTGGGGCCGGCGGACGATCTGAATGCGTTGGAGCCCACGGTGTGGCCGCGGAGCGCCAAGCGGGAGGAGGGCGTCCTCACCGTTGGCGGGGTCGACGTCCGGGATCTGGTGCGGGAGTACGGGACGCCTCTGTACGTCTATGACGAGGAGGACGTGCGGAGCCGGGCCAGGGAGTACGCGGCGGCGTTCCATGACGGGAGCGTGCACTACGCGGGCAAGGCGTTTCTCTGTACGGCCCTTGCGAAGTGGCTGAACGAGGAGGGGCTCGGCCTGGACGTGTGCAGTGGGGGCGAGTTGGCCGTTGCTCTGGCGGCTGGCTTCCCCACGGAGCGGATCACGTTGCATGGGAGCAACAAGTCGTCGGCGGAGATCGCGAAGGCGCTGGAGGTCGGGGTCGGGCGGATCGTGCTGGACTCCTACGAAGAGATCGCCCGGGTGGGGTATCTGGCCCATGAGAAGGGCGTCCGGCCCAAGGTGATGGTGCGCGTCACCACGGGAGTGGAGGCGCACACCCATGAGTTCATCGCGACCGCTCACGACGACCAGAAGTTCGGGTTCTCCAGGAGTTCCGGGGCCGCCCTTGAGGCGGTGCGGCGGGTGCTGGAGTTGAAGCAGCTCGAGCTGGTGGGGCTGCACAGCCACATCGGGTCGCAGATCTTCGAGGTCGACGGGTTCGAGGTGGCGGCGCACCGGCTGGCGGAGCTGCTGGTCGCGATCCGGGACGAGCACGGGATCGAGCTGCCGGAGCTGGACCTCGGCGGCGGGTACGGGATCGCCTACGTGCCGGGGGAGCAGCCGCACGACCCGAAGGCCATCGCGGACGGGCTGCGGGAGATCGTGGCGCGCGAGTGCCGGGCGTACGAGCTGACGATGCCGCGGCTGACGGTGGAGCCCGGCCGCGCGATCGTGGGGCCGGGCGGCGTCACGGTCTACGAGGTCGGGACCGTCAAGGACGTCGAGGGCCTCCGCACCTACGTGTCGGTGGACGGCGGCATGAGCGACAACCTGCGCACGGCCCTGTACGGCGCCGAGTACACCGCGGCGCTGGCGAGCCGGTCGTCCGAGGCATCGCCCATGCTCAGTAGGCTTGTCGGCAAGCACTGCGAAAGCGGCGACATCGTTGTGCGCGACGTGTGGTTTCCCGAAGATCTTGCGGCCGGGGACCTGGTGGCGGTCGCCGCGACCGGTGCGTACTGTCGGTCGATGGCCAGTAACTACAACTTCGTCCCGAAGCCGGCCGTGGTGGCGGTGCGGGACGGCAGGTCGCGCGTGATCATCCGCCGGGAGAGCGCCGAGGACCTGCTGCGGCTCGATGCGGAGGTCGAAGCGTGAAACCCGGACTGCGCGTGGCGCTCCTCGGATGCGGCGTGGTCGGTACGGAAGTCGTCCGGCTGCTGCGCGAGCAGGCGGAGGACCTCGCCGCGCGGATCGGGGCTCCGCTGGAGGTCGCGGGGATCGCGGTGCGGCGGCCCGACCGCCCCCGCGAGGGCGTCGACCCCGAGCTCCTGACGACGGACGCGCACGCGCTGGTGACCAGGGACGACGTCGACATCGTCGTCGAGGTGATCGGCGGCATCGAGCCGGCCCGGACGCTGATGCTGGAGGCGATGAAGTCCGGCAAGTCGGTCATCACGGCGAACAAGGCGCTGCTGGCCGAGGACGGGGCGACGCTGTTCGCGGCGGCGCGGGAGTACGGCGCCGACCTGTACTACGAGGCGTCCGTGGCGGGCGCGATCCCGCTGCTCCGGCCGCTGCGGGAGTCCCTCGTCGGCGACCACGTGCACCGGGTGCTGGGCATCGTGAACGGCACCACGAACTACGTCCTCGACCAGATGGACACGTACGGCGCGGGCTTCAACGATGCGTTGGAAGAGGCGCAGTCGCTGGGCTACGCGGAGGCCGATCCCACGGCCGACGTCGAGGGTTTCGACGCCGCGGCGAAGGCCGCGATCCTGGCGCAGCTCGCGTTCCACACGCCGGTGACGGCCGCGGACGTCCACCGCGAGGGGATCACCGAGGTGAGCGCCGCGGACGTGGCGGGCGCCAAGGGCATGGACTGCGTCGTCAAGCTGCTGGCGATCTGCGAGCGCGTCCCTTCGGAGGACGGCCGGAACGGCCGCGGCGTGTCCGTTCGCGTCTATCCGGCGATGATCCCGCGGTCCCATCCGCTGGCGAGCGTCCGCGAGGCGTACAACGCGGTGTTCGTCGAGGCGGAGTCGGCCGGTTCGCTGATGTTCTACGGCGCGGGCGCCGGCGGCGCACCGACGGCGTCGGCGATCCTCGGCGACCTGGTGGCGGTGGCGCGCAACGTGGTCGGCGGTACGCCCGGACCGGTCGAGGTCACCTACGCCAAGCTCCCCGTCCTGCCGATGGGCGAGACGGTCACGCGCTACTACATCCAGCTGGACGTGACCGACGAGGCCGGTGTTCTCGCCACGGTCGCCGAGGAGTTCGCCAGGCACGGGGTGTCGATCCAGGCCGTCCGGCAGGTCGGGCTGGGCGAAGAGGCGCAGCTCGTAGTGGTGACCCACAGGGCGCCTGACGCGGCGCTGTCGGCGACGGTGGAGGGCCTGCGAGGGCTGGACATCGTCCGTGAGGTGGCCAGCGTCATGCGTGTCGAAGGCGAAGAGTGAGTGTCCGGAACACGATTCGGCCACGACCGATAGAATTCGGACAACATCGCAGGTCATCGAGGAGACCGACTTGAACGCGAACGCCCGCGCGTGGCGTGGCCTTATCGAGGAGTACCGCGACCGGCTTCCGGTGACGGAGGCGACGCCGGTCGTCACGCTGCTGGAGGGCGGCACGCCGCTGGTGCCGGCGGTACGGCTGTCCCAGCTGACCGGCTGCGAGGTGCACCTCAAGGTCGAAGGCGCCAACCCGACCGGGTCGTTCAAGGACCGCGGCATGACGATGGCGATCAGCAAGGCCGCCGAGGACGGCGCGAAGGCGGTGATCTGCGCGTCCACCGGGAACACCTCGGCGTCCGCCGCGGCGTACGCGGTGCGCGCCGGGATGACCTGCGCGGTCCTCGTCCCCAACGGCAAGATCGCGATGGGGAAGCTGGCCCAGGCGCTGGTGCACGGGGCGCGGCTGCTCCAGGTGGACGGCAACTTCGACGACTGCCTCGAGCTGGCGCAGAAGCTGGCGGTCGACTACCCCGTCGCCCTCGTCAACTCGGTCAACAGGTTCCGGCTGCTCGGCCAGAAGACGGCGGCGTTCGAGATCGTGGACGCGCTCGGCGACGCGCCCGACGTCCACTGCCTGCCCGTCGGCAACGCCGGCAACATCTCCGCGTACTGGATGGGCTACAAGGAGTACGCCGAGGACAAGACGGCGTCGCGGACGCCGCGCATGCTCGGCTTCCAGGCGAGCGGGGCCGCGCCGTTCGTGAAGGGCGAGCCCGTCGCGAAGCCGCAGACCATCGCCACCGCGATCAGGATCGGCAACCCCGCCTCGTGGGACCTCGCCATCGCCGCGCGGGACGAGTCCGGCGGCGCGATCGACTCGGTCACCGACCGGCAGATCCTGGCCGCCTACCGGCTGCTCGCCCGCGAGGAGGGCGTGTTCGTGGAGCCCGCCTCGGCGGCGAGCGTCGCGGGCCTGCTGCAGGCGAGCGAGCAGGGCGTCGTCAAGCCCGGGTCCAAGGTCGTCTGCACGGTCACGGGCAACGGGCTCAAGGATCCCGACTGGGCGATCTCCGGTGCGCCCGCGCCGACCGTCATCAAGGTCGACGCGCATGCCGCCGCGTCCGAGCTCGGTCTCACCTGACGTGGGCTGGACCGAAGGACCGGTGCTCGTGCGGGCACCGGCGACCAGCGCCAACCTGGGCCCGGGGTTCGACTCGCTCGGTCTCGCGCTGTCCCTGTACGACGACGTCGAGGTGGAGGTGACCGGCGGCGGGCTGTCCATCGAGGTGGACGGCGAGGGCGCCGAGGTCGCCGGCCGCGGCGAGCGGCACCTCATCGTCGAGGTCATGCACCGCACCTTCGGGCTGCTGGACGAGCTGGCCGGATCCGGACTCGGCCGGCCGCCCGGGCTGCGGCTGCGCTGCCGAAACCGGATCCCGCACAGCCGCGGCCTCGGCTCGTCCTCCGCGGCGACCATCGCCGCGATCGTCGCGGCCCGCGCGCTGCACCCCGGCGGGAAGCTGTTCGACGACGACGCCGCGCTCCGCCTCGCGACCGAGATCGAGGGGCATCCCGACAACGTGGCGCCGTGCCTCGCCGGCGGGCTGACCGTCGCCTGGACGGCACCGGCCGGGCCGCGGCTCGTCCGGCTGGAGTCGCAGGTCACGCAGGTCGTGGCGTTCGTTCCGGAGCAGCGGCTGGCGACCGAGCGGGCCCGCGGGCTGCTGCCGGAGACCGTCCCGCACGAGGACGCCGCGGCCAACGCCGGACGCGCCGCCCTCCTCATCGCGGCGCTCACCGGCGGACTGGACCGGGAGATCCTGCTGGACGCGACGGACGACCGGCTGCACCAGGACTACCGCGCTCCCGCGATGCCGGCGTCCGCCGCACTGGTCAGGGCGCTGCGCGCCGCGGGCGTCCCGGCCGTGATTTCCGGGGCGGGACCCACTGTCCTGGCCTTCACAACCGCATCACAAGTTGATTCGATGGCTTCCGGAGTGGGTAATGGGTGGCTCAAGCACCCATTGGACGTCGCGACCCGCGGCGCACGCGTCATGACCGGACGAGCGGAGTCCCGGCCCTGACCGCGGCGCCCGGGGGCGGGGGCCGTCGCGGCGTCCGGCCGGTGCAGGTCCCGGCCTGAGCCCGCTAGGTAAAATGCGAACACATCGACCTCTGGGGAATAGCAGTGCGGCCTGGTGATGTTAGGCTGAATGCCGCACCAGATGCCCCGTTCGGGGCAGCGTGCTCGTCAGCCGCGCGTCGCCGGATCGGCCCTTCGGCCGTGTCGGTCCCGCGTACCAGGCTTCCCGACACCGTGACAATCCGTTGTCCGGCATCCCAGCGAAACTTCGGACGTGGCGGTACCGGGAACACGCACGAGCGAACCGTCCCGTCCACCATCTGGCTGTGCCCAGAACACGCAGATCCCGGCCCCACCGTGATCAGCGGAGCCCGTTCCGGCGCCCCCGCCGGACCGCATTACCGGGTCGACTGGCCGGGCACCGGCCAACGCCCGCTCCCTGGGAAGGACCCTTAGTGAGCGAATCCAGCGAACTCCTTACGGACGCATCGAGCACGGGACCCGCCGACGCCGCACCGGCCGGCGCGGAGCCCGCCACCCCCCGGCGCCGCCGGTCTGGCACCGGCCTGTCGGCGATGGTGCTCCCCGAGCTCAAGGCGCTCGCGTCCAGCCTCGGCATCACCGGTGTGACCGGGATGCGCAAGAGCCAGCTCATCGCCGCCATCCAGGAGAAGCAGGGCGGCCAGGGGCAGGGCTCGGCCGGGGGCGAGCAGGGAGCCGCTGCCGTGGCCGGAGCCGAGGCCGGGTCCGCCGGGACGAAGACCGAGCGTCCCCGCCGCACCCGCACCCCCGCGGCCAAGAGCGAGACGTCCGACGAGCAGATCACCATCGGCGACGCCGAGCCGGCCGGCGAGCAGTCCGGCAAGGGCGGCGAGCAGCCGGCCGCCGACCGGCAGGCCGCCGAGCAGCAGACCGGCCGCGACGAGCAGGCCCCGGCGGACGACCAGTCCGGCCGGCAGGCCGCCAAGACCGCCGAGAAGTCCGCCGAGAAGTCCGAGGGGCGGCAGGACCGCTCCGACCGGCAGAACGGTCGGCAGCGGGGCGACAGGCAGGACCGCGGGGGCTCCGAGGGGCGCGGCGAGCGCGGCGAGCGGCAGGGCCGCGACCGCGACCAGGGCCGCGAGCAGAACTCCGAGGACGGCGAGTCCCAGGGCGGGCGCGACGGCCGGGACGGGCGCGAGGGCCGCGATGGCGGCGGGCGCCAGCGCCAGCGCGGCGGCCGGGAGCGCGGTGACCAGCGCGGCGACCGCGGCGACCGCGGCGACCGCGGCGACCAGGGCGGCGGCGGTGGCGGCCGGCAGCGGGGCCAGAACCAGGGCGGCGGTGGCCAGGGCGGTCAGCACGGCCAGCACGACGATGACGACGGCAGCGGCCGGGGCCGGCGCGGCCGCCGGTTCCGGGAGCGCAACCGCGGCCGCGGCCGCGAGCGCTACGAGGAGCCGGTGATCACCGAGGACGACGTCCTGATCCCGGTCGCGGGCATCCTCGACATCCTCGACAACTACGCGTTCGTCCGCACGACCGGCTACCTGGCGGGCCCGAACGACGTGTACGTCTCGCTGGCGCAGGTCCGCAAGAACGGGCTGCGCAAGGGCGACGTCATCACCGGCGCGGTGCGCCAGCCCCGCGAGGGCGAGCGGCGCGAGAAGTTCAACGCGCTGGTGCGCCTCGACACGGTCAACGGGATGGAGCCCGAGCAGGCCAAGGCCCGCGTCGACTTCAGCAAGCTGACCCCGCTGTACCCGCAGGAGCGCCTGCGGCTGGAGACCGACCCGGGCATCCTGACCACGCGGATCATCGACCTGGTGTCGCCGATCGGCAAGGGCCAGCGCGGTCTCATCGTGTCGCCGCCCAAGGCCGGCAAGACGATGGTGCTCCAGGCGATCGCGAACGCGATCACCAAGAACAACCCGGAGTGCCACCTGATGGTCGTCCTGGTGGACGAGCGTCCGGAAGAGGTCACCGACATGCAGCGGACGGTGAAGGGCGAGGTCATCCACTCGACCTTCGACCGTCCCGCCGAGGACCACACCACGGTCGCCGAGCTGGCGATCGAGCGCGCCAAGCGGCTCGTCGAGCTGGGCCACGACGTCGTCGTGCTGCTCGACTCGATCACCCGCCTGGGCCGGGCCTACAACCTGGCGGCGCCCGCGTCCGGCCGCATCCTGTCCGGCGGTGTCGACTCGACGGCGCTGTACCCGCCCAAGCGGTTCTTCGGCGCCGCGCGCAACATCGAGAACGGCGGCTCGCTGACCATTCTCGCGACCGCGCTGGTGGAGACCGGGTCCCGGATGGACGAGGTCATCTTCGAGGAGTTCAAGGGCACCGGCAACATGGAGCTGAAGCTCAACCGGTCCCTGGCCGACAAGCGGATCTTCCCGGCGGTGGACGTCGACGCGTCCAGCACCCGCAAGGAGGAGATCCTCATGGCCCCCGAGGAGCTGCGGGTCGTCTGGCAGCTCCGCCGCGTGCTGCACGCGCTCGACACGCAGCAGGCGCTGGAACTCCTCATCGAGAAGATGAAGGAGACCAAGTCCAACGCCGAGTTCCTGCTCCAGGTCCAGAAGACCACGGTCTCCGACGACCGCTGACCGAGCACCGCGAACGCCCCCGCCCGGACCCGGGCGGGGGCGTCCGCGTCCCCGCCCGGAGGCGTCCCGCTCCCCGGACCTTCGGGTTAGCCCCACCCCCGAATGGCAGGCGCACGTCATGGTCGCCCGGCCCGCCGGTCGGCAGGCTTGGACCATAGGTTGGAACGGGCACGGAGGGACGACGTGGGCGAGCTGAGCAGGCCCCCCGGTGAGGGGAACGCGACCGGCGCCGCGGCGCGCTGGGCGGCGGCGCGATGGGCCGCGGTGGTGCGGGTCGGCGGGGAGACGGCGGCGACCGTCGCGAACAGTCCGTGGACCCCGGTCGCCATGGCGAAGTCGTCGCTGACCTGGCGTTCGGCGATCTATCTCGGCGTCAGCCTGGCCTTCGGGCTCGGCTGCTTCATCGGGCTGACCGTCGGGCTCGCGCTGTCGCTCGGACTGCTGATCATCTGGGTGGGCCTGCCGATGCTGGCGCTCATGATGGTCGCGTGGCGGTGCGCCGCGGTACTGGAGCGCCAGTTCGTCCGGGCCGCCTTCGGCGTGCGCGTACCGAGCCCGTACCGGCGGCTGCCGCCGGGACGCAACCCGCTCACCAAGCTGAAGGCGATGGCGTCCGATCCCGCCACCTGGAAGGACCTGCTCTACCTCGCGCTGCTGTTCCCCGTCACGCTGCTGGAGTTCGTCGTGTCGGTGGCGGTCTGGTCCGCGACGGGGATGCTGCTGGCCATGCCGGTCATCGTGGCGGTGGACGGCGGCGTCGAGGTGGGCCTCGGGTTCGTCTCGTACTGGGCCGGGAACCCGGTGGCGGCGCTGCCGCTGACGGCGGTCGGCGTGCTGTGCCTCGTGCTGGCGATGTACGTGACGCGGGTGATGGCGATCGGCCACTCCGCGTGGGCGCGGCTGATGCTGGGCCCGAGCCTCGCCCAGACCGAGAACCTGGAACTGCGCCAGCGGACCGAGCACCTGCGGGCCAGCCGCGCCCGCGGGGTGGACGCGGCCGAGTTCGAGCGCCGCCGCATCGAGCGGGACCTGCACGACGGCGCGCAGCAGCGGCTGCTGTCGGTGGCGATGGACATCGGGCGGGCCCGCGCCAAGCTGGACGACGACCCCGAGGGCGCGCGGGCGCTGATCGAGCAGGCCCACTCGGGCACCAAGGAGGCCATCGCGGAGCTGCGCGACCTGGCCCGCGGCATCTACCCGGCGATCCTCACCGACCGCGGCCTGGACCCGGCGCTGTCGGGGCTGGCGGGCCGTGCCCCGGTGCCCGTGGAGGTGGAGGTCGACCTGCCGGAGCGCCCGCCGGCGGCGGTGGAGAGCATCGCCTACTTCATCGTGGCCGAGTCGCTGGCGAACATCGCCAAGTACGCCCGCGCGACCCGCGCGTCCGTCCGGGTGGCGCGCGAGGACCGCTGGGTGGTGGTCGAGGTGACCGACAACGGCGTCGGCGGCGCGGTCGCGCGGCCGGAGGGCGGCCTGGCGGGCCTGGCGGACCGCGCGGCCACCATCGACGGGATGCTCCTCGTGGACAGCCCGCCCGGCGGCCCCACGATCATCCGCGCCGACCTCCCTTGCACCTGGTAGGCGGTGCGGGGCCGTGGGCCGGGTCGTCCGAGACGGCCCGGCCCGGTCGCGTCCGCCCCGATAATGGACTGATGCGGGTAGTGATCGCCGAGGACTCGGTGCTGTTGCGGGAAGGGCTCGTCCGGCTGCTCGCCGACGCGGGGATCGAGACGGTCGCGACGGTCGGCGACGGCCCGGGCCTGCTCGGGATCGTCGAGGAGCACCGGCCCGACCTCGCCATCGTCGACGTCCGGATGCCGCCGTCGTTCACCGACGAGGGGCTGCGCGCGGCGATCGCCGTCCGGGGGCGCCTGCCCGGCACCCCGATCCTCGTGCTGTCGCAGTACGTGGAGGAGCGGTACGCGACCGACCTGATCGGCGGCGGCGCCGAGGGCGTCGGCTACCTGCTGAAGGAGCGGGTCGCGGACGTCGCCGAGTTCATCGACGCGGTCCGCCGCATCGCCGCCGGCGGGACGGTCATCGACCCGGAGGTGATCGGCCAGCTGCTGGGCCGCCGCCGCACCGGCGACCCGCTGGACGCGCTGACGCCGCGCGAGCGGGAGGTCCTCGCGCTGATGGCGCAGGGACGCTCGAACGGCGCCATCGCCGCCGACCTCGTCGTCACCGAGGGCGCGGTGGAGAAGCACATCTCCAACATCTTCATGAAACTGGACCTCCAGCTCGCGCAGGGCGGGCACCGCCGCGTCATGGCCGTGCTGGCCTACCTGGGCCGCGACGGCGGCTGACCGCCCGCGGGCGAGCCGGGGGCCGGGCTCGGGAATGCCCGACGACCTCGCCACGTTCAGGTATCTGGCACACTTGGAGCGAGTCGTTCTCATCCGGGGCGCCGGCGGACCGGCACCGCGGGCCCCGATCGGGATGAGCACGGTTCGCAACCGCTGCGGTACCGGTTCACGTCTCCTGTATCACCCATGGCCCTGTCGGGTGTGAACGGCCATGTGACCCGCGGGACGCCCGGCGACCGCCAGAAGCGAGGAGAGCCATGAGGCCTGACATCCACCCGAACTACGTCGTCACGACCGTGACGTGTACGTGCGGCAACACCTTCGAGACCCGCAGCACCGCCGAGAACGGCGTGATCCACGCGGACGTGTGCTCGAACTGCCACCCGTTCTACACGGGCAAGCAGAAGATCCTCGACACCGGCGGCCGGGTCGCGCGCTTCGAGCAGCGCTACAAGAAGAAGGCCGGCAAGTAGCCGAGCGCCGCACACAGCGACCAGGGACGGCCCGGGGAGACCTCGCGAGGGTCCCCGGGCCGTTCGGAGTCGGCTCCCGGAGGCCGGTGGCCGCCGGGGCCGGGACGGGCCAGGACACAGCGTGAATCTCGACGATCTGATCAGCGAGTACGCGAGCATCGAGGAACGGCTCGCGGACCCGTCCGTCCATGCCGACCAGAGTCTGGCGCGCAAGCTGGGCAAGCGCTACGCGGAGCTGCGCCCGATCGTCGAGACGCACCGGGAGCTGACCTCGACGGAGGACGACCTCGGCACCGCCCGCGAGCTCGCCGGGGAGGACGCGGCGTTCGCCGCGGAGGCCGGTGAGCTGGAGAAGCGGCGCGAGGAGCTGGAGGAGCGGTTGCACCGGCTGCTGGTGCCGCGCGACCCGAACGACGGCAAGGACGTCATCCTGGAGGTGAAGGCGGGCGAGGGCGGCGAGGAGTCCGCGCTGTTCGCCGCGGACCTCCTGCGGATGTACCTGCGGTACGCCGAGCGCGTCGGCTGGAAGACCGAGATCCTCGACTCCCACCTGTCGGATCTCGGCGGCTACAAGGGCGTCACCGTCGCGGTGAAGTCCAAGGGCTCGCAGGACGAGGGCGTCTGGACGCGCCTCAAGTACGAGGGCGGCGTCCACCGGGTGCAGCGCGTCCCCGCCACCGAGTCGCAGGGACGCATCCACACCAGCGCGGTCGGCGTGCTCGTCACCCCCGAGGCCGAGGACGTCGACGTCCAGATCGACCCCAACGACCTGCGCATCGACGTGTACCGCTCGTCCGGCCCCGGCGGGCAGAGCGTCAACACCACGGACTCGGCGGTCCGCATCACGCACACGCCGACCGGCGTCGTCGTCTCGTGCCAGAACGAGAAGAGCCAGCTCCAGAACAAGGAGCAGGCCCTGCGCATCCTGCGGTCGCGGCTGCTGGCGATAGCGCAAGAGGAGGCCGACGAGATCGCGGCGGCCGAGCGCAAGAGCCAGGTCCGCACGGTGGACCGCTCCGAGCGGGTGCGCACCTACAACTACCCGGAGAACCGGATCTCCGACCACCGGGTCGGCTACAAGGCCTACAACCTCGACCAGGTGCTGGACGGCGACCTCCACAACGTCACGCAGGCGCTCGTCGACGCCGACATGGAACGCCGCCTTTCCGAAGCTCAGAAGTCTTAAGCCCAGAATCATGAACCTCTTGCTCGACGAGATCGCCAGGGCCACCGCGCGGCTGGCCGACGCCGGGGCGGCCTCGCCCCGCGCCGACGCGGAGGAGCTCGCGGCGGCGGTGCACGGGGTGCGGCGGACCGAGCTGCACGGCGTCCCCGACAGCGCGTTCGACGCCCGGTTCTGGGAGTTCGTCGCGCGCCGCGAGGCGGGGGAGCCGCTGCAGCACATCACCGGCCGCGCGTACTTCCGCTACCTGGAGCTGAAGGTCGGGCCCGGCGTGTTCGTCCCGCGCCCGGAGACCGAGGTGCTGGTCGGCTGGGCGCTGGAGACGCTGCGCGACATGGACGTCCGCGACCCGCTCGTCGTCGACCTCGGCACCGGGTCGGCGGCGATCGCGCTGTCGATCGCGCTGGAGGCGCCGCGCTCCCGCGTCCACGCGGTGGAGAAGGACCCGACCGCGTTCGTGCACGCCACCCGCAACGTCGAGGAACTGGACGAGCGGGGGCGCGTCCGGCTGCACCTCGGCGACTTCGCCACCGCGCTGAAGGAGCTGGACGGCACCGTCGACCTCGTGGTCAGCAACCCCCCGTACATCCCGATGAGCGAGTGGGAGTACGTGCCGCGCGACGTCCGCGACCACGATCCCGCGGACGCGCTGTGGGGCGGCGGGGACGACGGGCTGGACGCGATCCGCGTGGTCGAGGACACCGCCCGCCGGCTGCTGCGGCCCGGCGGCTACGCGGCGGTCGAGCACAGTGACCTGCAGGGCAACGACGTCTACTGGGTGTTCGCGGAGGAGCGGGGGTGGCGGGACGTCCGCAACCGCCGCGACCTGACCAACCGGGACCGCTTCGTCACCGCGCGGCTGGCGGCCGAGTAGCCCGTTATCCTTGGCCGTGCCATACCCGAGAGCGCTGCGCAGATGGGAAGACGGCGACCGTGAGCCGACGATATGACTGCTCCGACCCGATGGAGCGCACCCGCGGAATCGCCGAGGCCGTCTCGGCGGTGCGGCGCGGTGAGCTGATCGTGCTGCCGACCGACACGGTGTACGGCGTCGCCGCCGACGCCTTCACCCCGCCGGCGGTGACGGCGCTGCTGGACGCCAAGGGGCGCGGGCGGGAGATGCCCCCGCCGGTTCTGGTGGGGTCGGTCCGGGCCGCGACGGCGCTGGTGGACGACCTCGGCACCTACGGGCAGGACCTCATCGACGAGTTCTGGCCGGGCGCCCTGACGCTGGTGTGCCGCGCCAACCCGAACCTCATGTGGGACCTCGGTGAGACCAGGGGGACCGTCGCGGTGCGGATGCCGATGCACGAGCTGGCGGTGGAGCTGCTGAAGGAGACCGGTCCGCTGGCCGTCAGCAGTGCGAACCTCAGCGGGCAGGCAGCGGCGCGCAACGCCGCGGACGCCGAGAAGATGCTCGGCGACGCGGTCTCGGTGTACCTGGACGCCGGTGAGTCGGGGCCCGGCGACCCGTCCACGATCGTGGACCTGACCGGGTCGATCCCGCGGCTGCTGCGGGCGGGCGCCATCCCCGAGTACAAGATCCGCACGGTCGTCGGCGTGCTGCTGATCGAAGAGGACGAACCGGACGGTGATGAGCAGGACGGGCTGAATGCCGAGGACGGGTCCGCCGAGGCTCCAGAGGCCGCTTCCCGGGTCGAACTGCGCAAGCCTTCCCTGAGCAAGGACGAGACGACCGAAACGCCGGACGCGCAGCCTGAGCCCGCTCCGGGCGCCGCCGGGGACGCGCCGGACCCGCAGCCCGAGGACTCCGCCGCCCCGGAGGGCCCCTCGCTCACCAAGGACGGCGGCGGATCGCAGCCGAAGAACGCCTGAGAACCGGCCTGAGAGAACCGGCCTGAGAGAAGCGGAAGGCCCCGCCGGGCCGGGCGGGACCTTCTTCATCGGCGGCGGAAATCGGCTCAGAAGAGCTTCTTGCCCTTGCCGTAGTAGTACTTGCCGGTCTTCTTGTTACGGCCGCACTCCTGCACCCACAGGTGGCTGCTGTAGCTCGACTTCGCGGCGATGCTGACGGTCGCCACGCCGTCGAAGTTGTACTGCGTGCCGTTCGAGGTCACGCCGATGATCTTGTGGCGCGACCAGTAGCGCTTGGTGCCCTCGGTGAAGAGGAAACGCACGCACGCGGTCCAGCCGTTCTTCTTGCTGTCCCGCAGGTAGCCCTTCACGTAGGTCGTGCCGCCGCTCCGGGTGTAGGTGCCCCAGGCGCTGAGGTTCCCGTAGCTGTTGTAGGGCGCCCACTTCGTCGCCGCCTCGGCGGGAGCGGCCACGGCGGTCATTCCGGCCATCAGGGTGCCGGCGCTCAGGGCAATCGCAGCGAATCGCCGCATAGGTCCTCCATCTTGGACTCCGGGGGTTATCGGCGGATAACCTAGCACCAAGATCTTGATCATCTTTACGGGTTTTTTAGCCCCCGACCAGGGCAGGTCGAAAATGGCGGCGGGGCGAACCAATGCCGGTCCGGTGGCGTCCAATGGTCCGGGAAGCGTCCGCGCGAGGCGTCCGGTCCGCCCCGCAGGCCGTTGCGGCACGGCGGGACGGACCGGAAACCGCCCGCCGGAATGCCCGCCGGGGCGCGTTTCCATGACAAAGGTCACAGCGGCTGTCCCCATGGGAAGGGGCACGTAGCCTGGCGTGAGTAACGCCGTCGTTACGCCGACACAGCGACGGCAGCGGTGAAACTATGCCTGACGTGCGTGGCCGTGTCCGGGGGCCCGCGACCGCAGCGGGCGCGCTGCTGCTGACCCTCGGCCTCATGCTGCCCGCAGAAGCCGCCGCCCAGGTTCACGGCGGCGGGACTGCCGGCGCGGCGCACACCGACGAGGACCGCCCGACGGGGGACGACGGGACCGGCGGGACCGGCGGACGCGGTGCGCCCTGGGGGACGGCACGTCCCGCGCCCGCCGTCTCCGGAACCGTCCCGCCCCCGGAGACCGCCGCCGGGGACATCGCGGAGAGCATCGCCACCTACGACGTCGTCCTCGCCATCGGCACCGACGGGGTGCTGCGCGTCCGGGAGACGATCACCTACGACTTCGACGAGTCCGGGCGGCACGGCATCGTCCGGCAGGTGCCGTTCCGCCGCGGCGACCGGCTGTACGAGGTGCGCGCCGTCCGGGCCGGCTCCTCGACCGGCGCCCCCTCCCGGGTGCGGACGACGCGGCTCCTGAACGACGTGCAGATCAGCGTCGGCGCCCGGCAGCACGAGGTCCGCGGCCGGCAGGCGTACGTGATCGAGTACGACGTGGCGCGGGTCTTCACCCCGCGCGCCGGGCACGACGAGCTGGTCTGGGACGCGATCGGCACGAGCTGGAACGTCCCGATCAGGAACGCGGCCGTCCGGGTGGAGGCGCCCGTCCCGCTGCGGCACGCGACCTGCCGCGCCGGGGCGCCCGGCGCGACGACCCGGTGCCTGCGCGACCGCGACGGCCCCTACGCCGTGGACTTCATCCAGCGCGCCCTCGCCCCGCGGGAGGGCATGAAGATCCGGGTGAAGCTGCCCAAGCGCGCGATCGCCGTCCCGCCGCCGCGGCACGTCCCGCCGCGCTGGGCCGGCGACTGGCCCGGGACCGCGCTGCTCGCGCTGTCGCTCGGGATGGTGCCGCTGCTGCGCCGCCGCCCGGCGCCGCGCCGCCCGGCCGGGCCGGTGCTGGCCGCGGCGGGCGCCCTGCTGGTCGTCGCCGACGCGGGCGGCGAGGTCGCGGCGCACGGGTTCTGGGCGTTCTCGCTCGGCGACCGCAGCCTCGCCGGGCTCGCCCTGATGATCGTCGGCGCCGGGGTGGTCTGCGTCCACCGGCTCCGGACCCCGTAACCCGGCGCGGGCGGCGCGCGGGAGGATTACAGTTGTCCGATCACGTGCGTGAACAGATCGCCCTCGCGGGCCGTCTCATCAGGGTGACGGCGCCGCGCGGTGCGCGGGCCCGCGATGTGCGGAACGGCGCCCACGGGGCAGTCAACCACCGGCGATGCTGGGCGAAGGAGGCGCAGGGGAGTGCGGGAATACCTGCTCAGCATCCTCGTCGCCGCGCTGGTCGCCTACCTGCTGACGCCGCTGGTGCGCAGGTTCGCCATCTGGTTCGGCGCGCAGGCCGTGCCCCGCGACCGCGACGTCCACGTCATCCCGACGCCCCGGCTGGGCGGCCTCGCCATGTTCGGCGGGATGGTCGCCGCGCTGGTGGTGGCGACCGGGCTCCCCGAGATGCGCAAGGTCCTCGGGGACGGCGACATCAGCGTCGGCAAGGCGCTGCTGCTGTCCGGCGGCCTGATCGTGCTGATCGGCATCGCGGACGACCGCTGGGAGGTGGACGCGCTCACCAAGTTCGCCGGGCAGGTCGCCGCCGCGGGGATCTTCATCATGCAGGGGATCCAGATCTACGTGATCCCGCTGCCCACCGGCGAGTCGCTGTCGCTGCCGCCCGCCTACGGGGTGCCGCTGACCGTCCTCGTCGTGGTCGCCACGATCAACGCGGTCAACTTCATCGACGGGCTCGACGGGCTGGCCGCGGGCGTCGTCGGGATCGCGGCGCTGGCGCTGTTCTCCTACGCCTACCTGCTGTCGAAGGCGAACGGGATGACCACGCTGACCGGCGCGACCCTCATCGCGGCGGTCCTGTTCGGGATGTGCGCGGGCTTCCTGCCGCACAACTTCAGCCCCGCCCGGATCTTCATGGGCGACACCGGCTCGATGCTGATCGGCCTGCTGCTCAGCGCGTCCACGATCATGCTGACCGGGCAGTTCGACCCGGCGATCCTCGCGAACGGGCTGTTCCCGTTCTTCGTGCCCGTGCTGCTGATCCCGGCCGTGGCCGCGGTCCCGTTCATCGACATGCTGCTCGCCGTGTGGCGGCGCACGAACCAGGGCCGGTCGCCGTTCTCCCCGGACAAGCAGCACCTGCACCACCGGCTGCTCGAACTCGGCCACTCCACCCGCCGCGCCGTGCTGATCATGTACTTCTGGGTGGGGCTGCTGGCGTCCGGGCTGGTGGGGCTCGCGCTGTTCGACGCCGCGTGGATCACCCTCGGCGTCACGCTGCTGGTCGCGGTCGCCGGCATCATGCTCATGCTCTACAAGCCGCGCCGGCTGCGCCGGCACGGTCCCGTCGCCCCCGGCGACCACGCCGCCGAACGGCCGCGACTCCCCGTCTGACGACCGGCCGACAACGGCTCTGATCTGCGGATAGACTGTGCGCGGCCGCAGCGGGACGCAATCTGTCCAGGGGTCGCGGGCGGCCACGCGGAGTGCGCGCGACGCACCTGAACCGGGCACTGCGCCGCGGACTTCGGAAACCGCCGACCACCGGAAACCGCATTACCTTCAGGGTAATTGTGGACAATCCGGACGCTTGTGATACCTTTCACGAACAGCAAAACGACCACTGAACGTGACCAGCCGGAGCCCTCATGCAATCCAACGACGCCCGGATGCTCCGCGGCGCCGCGATCCCGACCGCGGTCGTCGGGGTGGGTGCCGTCCTGATCGCCCTGCTGGCCGCCGGCGCCAAGGGCGCCCTCGCGGCCGCGCTGGCCGCCGTCGTGGTGATCGCCTTCTTCTCCATCAGCGCGGTGGTGGTCTCCTGGGCGGGCAAGATCTCCGCCCAGACGATGATGCTGGCCGCCCTCGCGAGCTACCTGGTGAAGATCCTCGCGGTGATGGTGCTGGTCACGGCCATGGACGGCGTCACGATCTGGAACACCAAGGTCTTCGGCTGGACGGTCATCGGCCTCGCGCTGCTCTGGATCGCCGCCGAGTTCCGAGTCGCCCTGAAGCAGAGGCCCTACATTGACGACACCGAGAACGCGCTGGACCGGAGTCCGTGATGGAGGCGTCGCGGAAGGTGACGTTCCCAACGGGCTACTCCAATATGACCACCGCATGGGTGGCCTGCTATCGTCCGGAGCGCGATGAGCGAGCAGAAACGTCGGCCGGAGGACGGCCAGCGGGAATTCGCCGACGTCGCTTGGTCCGTGCCCGGCTACCTGCTCTCCGGAATCATCATCTGGGGCGGTCTGGGCTGGCTGCTGGCCAACTGGACCGGGCAGGACTGGCTGATCCCGATCGGTGTGGTCATCGGCGTCGGGCTCGCCACGTACCTGGTCTACCTGCAGTTCGGTCGCCACACCTCCTGAGCGGCCCCGCCGCCGAGGAAGCGCCCGTGAGACATCACCACATTGATGAAGGGAACGCCGCGTGAACGCGCAGACGGTCCTCGCCGCCTCCGAAGGGGGAGAGTTCCAGGCACCCGGCCCGGAACTGTTCGACTTCCCGCCCCTGTTCGCCGGCGGCCCCGAGTGGCTGACCAAGCCGGTCGTCTTCGCCGTCTTCGGTGCGCTGGTCACCTGCGCCCTGTTCTGGATGGCGTTCGCCAAGCCGAAGCTGGTGCCGCGGGGCATGCAGAACGTCGGCGAGATCGGCTACATGTTCGTGCGGGACGAGATCGCCCGCCCGTTCCTCGGCAAGAACACCGACCGGTGGATGCCGATGCTGATGTCGCTGTTCTTCCTCATCTGGATCTGGAACATCTTCGCGGTCGTCCCGGTCATCCAGTTCCCGATCGCGTCGCACATCGCGTTCCCGGCCGTGCTGGCGATCATCGTCTACATCACCAAGGTCTACCTGGGCATGAAGCACCAGGGCCCGGTGAAGTACTTCACGAACATGATCCCGCCCGGCCTGCCGCTGCCGGTCTACTTCCTGCTGGTGCCGATCGAGTACCTGTCCACGCTGATCCTGGCGCCGTTCACGCACGCCGTCCGGCTCTTCGCGAACATGTTCGCCGGCCACACGATCCTCGCGTTCTTCAGCCTCGTCGGCTTCTGGTTCCTGTTCGAGAAGCCCACCTTGGCCGGGTTCGGGGTCGGCATCATCGGCGTGCTCATCACGATCGTGATGACCGCGTTCGAGCTGCTGATCCAGTTCCTGCAGGCGTTCCTGTTCGCGATGCTCGCCGCCATGTACATCCAGAGCGGCCTGGAAGCCGAGCACTGAGCCCTCGGGGTATCCGCGGCGCCTCCCCGGCGCGGCGCCCCCGTCCGAGCAACAACGTTCAGCCCAGACCGGCGGAGTCTCCGCCGGCCGACAGAAAAGGAAAGATCAATGGGAGTCCTCGCCGAGGTCAGCGGTAACGTCACCTCGATCGGATACGGTCTCGCGGCCATCGGCCCGGGCATCGGCGTCGGCATCATCTTCGGTCAGGGCGTGAACGCGATCGCCCGCCAGCCGGAGCTGACCGGCGTCATCCGCACCAACATGATGCTGGGCTTCGTGCTCACCGAGGCGCTGGCGCTGATCGGCCTGGTCGCGCCGTTCATCTTCCAGGGCATCTGAGCACGGGTCTCATCTGAGGAAGGGCTGCAGACATGATCGGAGCAGCTTCCGTCCTAGCGGCGGAGGAGAACAACCCTCTCGTCCCGCACGCGTACGAGCTCGTCGTCGGGGTCTTCTCGTTCCTCGTCGTGATGATCGTCCTGGGCAAGATCCTGACTCCGCGACTGCAGAAGGTGCTGGAGGAGCGGACCCAGGCGATCGAGGGCGGGCTGGAGCGGGCCGAGCAGGCGCAGAAGGAGGCGCAGCAGGTCCTCGATCAGCACAAGGCCCAGCAGAAGGCGGCCGCGGTCGAGGCGTCCAACGAGCGCCGCAAGGCCGAGGAGCAGGGCGCGCAGATCATCGCCCAGGCCAAGGAGCAGGCCCAGGTCGAGGCGCGCCGCATCGTCGACAACGCCAAGGCGCAGATCGAGGCGGAGCGGCAGCAGGCGCTGCAGTCGCTGCGTGCCGAGATCGGCGCCCTGTCGGTCGAGCTGGCCGGGCGGGTCGTGGGCGAGTCCCTTGAGGACAGCGCGCGGCAGAGCCGGGTCGTCGACCGGTTCCTCGAGGAGCTCGAGGAGCGTGCTCGCACGCAGGAGCAGATCACATCATGACCATCACGGGAGCGGTGAGCAGGGCGTCGCTGGCCGAGGCCAGGGAGCGGCTTGAGGCGGTCATCTCCGCTACTGCCGTTGCCGGGGGGTCTGGGGGGTCGTCCCCTCAGACTGACACGGCCGACCTGGCCGAGCTCGGCGGCGACCTGTTCGCGGTGCTGCACCTGATCGACCGCGAGCACGGCCTGCGGCGGGCGGTCTCCGACCCCGCGCGGGACGGTGCCGACAAGGCACAGCTCGTCCGGATCCTGCTGGAGGGCAAGGTGTCGCCGGCCGCTCTCGGGCTGGTCGCCGACGTCGTCCGGCTGCGCTGGTCCAAGCCGTCGGAGCTGTCGGACGCGGTGGAGACCCTCGCGGTCACCGCCGAGGCCGCCCGCGCCGAGGCCGACCGGCGGATCGACGACCTGGAGGACGAGCTGTTCCGGTTCTCCCGGGTCGTCGAGCGCGAGCCGGAACTGCGCGGCGCCCTCGCCGGGCCGGGCCTGCCGGACGACCGCAAGCTCGGCCTGGTCGGCGCGCTGCTGGACGGCAAGGTCACCCCGGCGACGATGACGCTGGTCACCGAACTCGTGCTGCGTCCGCGAGGACGTAGCCTGGAGAGCGGGCTGGCCGAGTACGGCAGGCTGGTCGCCCAGCGGCGGCAGCGGCTGGTCGCGCTGGTCCGCACGCCGGTCGAACTGTCGGAGGCGCAGCGGACGCGGCTCGCCGCGGTGCTCGCCACCGCCTACGGCCACGACGTACACCTGAACATCGAAATCGACCCCGCGTCGATCGGCGGCCTGTCGATCGAGATCGGGGACGAGATCATCGACGGCACGATCGCCGGACGGCTGGACGACGTCCGCCGGCGGCTCGGCGCCGGCTGAGGCCGGCGGGAAGAGCCGACTGTAGGCCGGCGGACCGATTCCGACGAAGTCGGTCGGGGGGTCGTGGGGGGTCGTCCCCCCTCGGGCCGGATCTGACCCAAGAGGGAGCAAGAGAGGAATCATGGCGGAGCTGACGATCCGTCCGGATGAGATCCGGAACGCGCTGGAGCGCTTCGTCCAGTCGTACGAGCCCGAGGCCGCCGCGCGCGAAGAGGTCGGCACCGTCGTCGATTCCGGCGACGGCATCGCCCACATCGAGGGCCTGCCCTCCGCGATGGCGAACGAACTCGTGGAGTTCGAGGACGGCACCCGTGGCCTGGCTCTGAACCTGGACGTGCGCGAGATCGGCGCCGTTGTCCTTGGTGACTTCAGCAAGATCGAGGAGGGCCAGAAGGCCCGCCGGACCGGCGAGGTCCTCTCGGTCCCCGTCGGCGACGGCTTCCTCGGCCGCGTCGTGGACGCGCTGGGCAACCCGCTGGACGGCAAGGGCCCGATCGAGACCACCGAGCGCCGCGCGCTCGAACTGCAGGCCCCGACCGTCGTGCAGCGGCAGTCGGTCAACGAGCCGCTGCAGACGGGCATCAAGGCCATCGACGCGATGACGCCGATCGGCCGCGGTCAGCGGCAGCTGATCATCGGTGACCGGCAGACGGGCAAGACGACCGTCTGCGTGGACACCATCATCAACCAGAAGGAGAACTGGGAGTCCGGCGACGAGAGCAAGCAGGTCCGCTGCATCTACGTCGCGATCGGGCAGAAGGGCTCCACGATCGCCAACGTCCGCCGCTCCCTGGAGGAGGCCGGCGCGCTGGAGTACACCACGATCGTGGCGGCCCCCGCGTCCGAGCCGGCGGGCTTCAAGTACATCGCCCCCTACACCGGGTCCGCGATCGGCCAGCACTGGATGTACCAGGGCAAGCACGTCCTGATCGTCTTCGACGACCTGTCGAAGCAGGCCGAGGCGTACCGCGCGGTGTCGCTGCTGCTGCGCCGCCCGCCGGGCCGCGAGGCGTACCCCGGTGACGTCTTCTACCTGCACTCGCGGCTGCTGGAGCGCTGCGCGAAGCTGTCGGACGACATGGGCGGCGGCTCGATGACCGGCCTGCCGATCATCGAGACCAAGGGCAACGACGTGTCGGCGTACATCCCGACGAACGTCATCTCCATCACCGACGGGCAGTGCTTCCTGGAGACGGACCTGTTCAACCAGGGCGTCCGCCCGGCGATCAACGTCGGCATCTCGGTGTCCCGGGTCGGCGGCGACGCGCAGATCAAGGCGATGAAGACCGTCGCCGGTACGCTGCGCCTCGCGCTGTCGCAGTTCCGCGACCTGGAGGCGTTCGCGGCGTTCGCGTCCGACCTCGACGCCGCCTCCCGCGCCCAGCTCGATCGCGGCGCCCGCCTGGTCGAGCTGCTGAAGCAGCCGCAGGGCAGCCCGTTCCCGGTCGAGCAGGAGGTCGTGTCCGTGTGGGCGGGCACCTCCGGCGCGCTGGACGACGTCCCCGTGGCCGACATCCGCCGCTTCGAGCGCGAGTTCCTCGACTACATGGAGCGGGAGGAGAGCGGCCTGCTGACCTCCATCCGGGAGACCGGCAAGCTCTCCGACGACGGCCTCGCGAGCCTGCAGAGGGCCGTCACGGCCTTCAAGAAGGGCTTCCAGACCAGCGAGGGCGAGATCCTGGCGGACGAGCCCGTCGAGGCGATCGCGGACGAGGACGTCGAGCAGGAGACGATCACCCGCGTCAAGAAGGACTGACGGGCGATGGCCGCACAACTTCGCCAACTCCGGCAGCGGATCAGGTCGGTCAAGTCGACCGCCAAGATCACGCGTGCCCAGGAGATGATCGCCACGTCGCGGATCGTCAAGGCCCAGCAGGCGGTGGCGGCGTCCAAGCCGTACGCCGACCAGATCACGCAGGCCCTGACCGCGCTGGTGAGCCACCACGTCGGGATCGACCACCCGCTGCTGCAGGAGCAGCCGGCGGACAACCGCAGCGCGGTCCTGATCATCACGAGCGATCGCGGGTTCTGCGGCGCCTACAACGCCAATGTGATCCGCGAGGCCGAGTCCCTGATCAAGGCGCTGCGGGACGAGGGACGCGAGCCGGTCCCGTACGTCGTCGGCAACAAGGGCATCACCTGGTACCGGTTCCGGGACCGGGACGTCGCCGAGACCTGGCACGGGTTCAGCGACCGTCCGACCTTCGGCAGCGCGGAGGAGATCGGCCGCCGGCTCACCGAAGACTTCCTCAAGACCGACGCCGAGGGCGGGGTCGGTGAGATCCACGTGGTCTACACCGAGTTCGTCTCGATGCTCACCCAGCAGGTGCGGGTCACCCGGCTCATGCCGCTGGAGATCGAGGAGGCCGAGTCCTCCAAGGTCCCGCCGGCGTACGAGTTCGAGCCGTCCGCGGCGGCCGCGCTCGACCTGCTGCTGCCCAACTACGTCGAGAGCCGCATCTTCCACATGCTGCTCCAGTCGGCGGCGGCGTTCCAGGCCGCGGTCCGGCGGGCGATGAAGTCGGCGACCGACAATGCCAACGAACTGCTCGGGGTCTACACGCGCCAGATGAACCAGGCGCGGCAGGCCGCGATCACCCAGGAAATCAGCGAGATCGTCGGTGGCGCTGACGCGCTCGCCGAGTCTGGCGGGGAGTGACAATGACTGCTCAGGTAGAGACGGCGACCGCGACCGGGCGCGTCGCCCGTGTCATCGGCCCGGTCGTCGACGTGGAGTTCCCCGCCGACGCCATCCCGGAGATCTACAACGCCCTCAATGCGGAGATCTCGCTCGGCGGCGAGGAGAAGACCCTGACGTTCGAGGTCGCCCAGCACCTCGGCGACAACATGGTCAGGGCGATCTCCATGCAGCCGACGGACGGCCTGGTCCGGGGCGCGCCGGTACTCGACTCCGGGAAGTCGATCTCGGTGCCGGTGGGCGACATCACCAAGGGCCACGTGTGGAACGCCCTCGGTGACGCGCTGGACGTCCCGACCGCGTCCCTGGAGATCAACGAGCGCTGGGGCATCCACCGCAGCGCGCCGGCGTTCGACCAGCTCGAGTCGAAGACGGAGATGCTGGAGACCGGCATCAAGGTCATCGACCTGCTGTGCCCGTACGTCAAGGGCGGCAAGATCGGCCTGTTCGGCGGCGCGGGCGTCGGCAAGACGGTGCTCATCCAGGAGATGATCCGCCGCGTCGCCCGCAACTTCGGCGGCACCTCGGTGTTCGCCGGCGTCGGCGAGCGCACCCGCGAGGGCAACGACCTCTGGGTGGAGATGGCCGAGGCGGACGTCCTCAAGGACACCGCGATGGTGTTCGGCCAGATGGACGAGCCGCCGGGCACCCGGCTGCGCGTGGCGCTGTCCGCGCTGACGATGGCGGAGTACTTCCGCGACGTGCAGAACCAGGACGTGCTGCTGTTCATCGACAACATCTTCCGGTTCACGCAGGCCGGTTCGGAGGTCTCCACGCTGCTCGGGCGCATGCCGTCCGCGGTGGGGTACCAGCCGACGCTGGCCGACGAGATGGGCGTGCTGCAGGAGCGGATCACCTCGACGCGCGGTAACTCGATCACCTCGATGCAGGCGATCTACGTGCCCGCCGACGACATCACCGACCCGGCGCCGCACACCACGTTCGCGCACCTGGACGCCACCACGACCCTGTCCCGCGGCATCTCCGAGAAGGGCATCTTCCCGGCGGTCGACCCGCTCGACTCCACCTCGCGGATCATGGACCCGCAGATCCTGGGGAACGAGCACTACGAGGTCGCGCAGGAAGTGATCCGGATCCTGCAGAAGTACAAGGAGCTGCAGGACATCATCGCGATCCTCGGTATCGACGAGCTGTCCGAGGAGGACAAGGTCACCGTCCAGCGGGCGCGGCGCATCGAGCGCTTCCTGTCGCACCCGATGTACGTGGCCGAGCAGTTCACCGGGCAGCCCGGTGAGACGGTGCCGAAGGACGAGACGATCGCCTCGTTCAAGGCGCTCTCCGAGGGCAAGTACGACCACCTGCCCGAGCAGGCGTTCTTCATGTGCGGCGGCATCGAGGACGTCGAGAAGAAGGCCCGGGAGCTGGAGAAGTAGTCCGCCCCGGCGGGACCGCCCCGGACGCGCCGTCCGGGGCGGTCCCGCCGATACCGCTCCAGTGAGTCGGAGGAGACAGACGTGGCAAACCTGAGAGTCGGGCTGGTGTCGCCGGAGCGCGAGATCTGGTCCGGCGAGGCCAAGATGGTGGTCGCGCAGACCATCGAGGGCTCGCTCGGCATCCTGCCGGGCCACGCCCCGGTGCTGGGCGTCCTCCTCGACGGCAGTGTGGTGAAGGTCGAGCCGGCCGACGGCGGCGAGCCGATCGTCGCGATGGTCGGCAGCGGCTTCTTCTCGGTCGCGGCCGACGAGGTGTCGGTGCTGGCCGAGCAGGCGGAGCTCGGCCACGAGGTCGACGTCCAGGACGCGCGGCAGGCGCTGGAGGACGCGCTCGCCGCCGAGAGCGAGGACGCGACCACGGAACGGCGGGCCCGGGCGCGGCTGCGCGCGGCAGGCATCGAGGCTTAACGCCGGACGACGACGGCTCCGGACGGGCGGCGGGGGACTTGGACGGGCATCTGGCACTGGATGCGGGCGGCGTTCTCGTCGCGCTCATCCTGGTGGCGGCGCTGCTGTTCTTCTCCATGGCGGTGCGCCGCCGGCTGTTCGCGCGGGGCGGCGGCGCCGTGGAGTGCAGCCTCCGGGTGCTGGACCCGGAGGGCGGAGCCCCGGGAGTGTGGCGCCTCGGCATCGGCCGCTACAGGGGAGACGCCCTGCACTGGCACCGCGTGTTCGAGTTCCGCAGCAGGCCCCGGCAGGTGATCCACCGCCGGGGCCTCGTCGTATCCAACCGGCGCGTCCCGGACCCGGAGGAGGCCGAGGGGCTGCTGCCGGACGTGAGCATCATCGAGGTCAGGGACGGCGACCTGACCGTGGAGCTGGCGATGGGCGCGGCGGCCCTGACCGGTTTCCTCTCCTGGCTGGAGGCGGCCCCGCCGGGCACCCCCGTGGAACTGCACCCCCCCGACGAAGCCTGCTGAGCGCGCCCAGAGATTCGGCGTTGGGAGAACCGGCCCGGGGGAACGGTCCCGGGTGAACCTGCATGGGCGGGTAAGGCGCCGGTATGGAATCGGCGTGCGCGCGGCGCCGCCGCTTGAGGCGGCCGGGACGCGTGACCATCATCGCTGCTGGTCCGCTCCGTCTCCGTTCGCAGGAGTGCACGTGCGCAAGAAGAAGCTGCTCACCGGTGCCGCCGTGGCGCTGCCCGCCGCGTTCCTCCCCGTGGCCGTGATCCCGTCGGTGCTGCCGCCCGCGGACGCGGCGCCGGCCCGCCCCACCCTCGCCCGGCTCGTCACGCTGAAGGACGTCCAGGCCCATCTGAAGGCGTTCGAGGAGATCGCCGACTACAACGGCGGCCACCGCGCCGCGGGCGGCGCCGGCTACGACGTCTCGGTGCGGTACGTCGTCGGGCGGCTGCGGAAGGCCGGGTTCCGGCCGAAGATCCAGAAGTTCCGGTACCCGTACTGGCGGGAGCGGTCGGGGCCGGTGCTGGCGCGGACGAAGCCGTCCAAGAAGTCCTACAAGCGCGGCGAGGACTTCGCCACCTACGCCTACTCCGGCTCGGGCGACGTGACCGCGCGCGTGGTCGCGGTGGACGTCCCGGCGAAGGGCGAGGACGGGACGAGCGGCTGCGACCGGCGCGACTTCAGGGGCTTCCGGAAGGGTTCGATCGCGCTGATGCAGCGGGGGAGCTGCACGTTCGAGAAGAAGGCCGCCCGGGCCCGCGCCGCCGGGGCCGCCGCCGCCGTGATCTACAACGTGCCGGGGGAGGACGGGCCGGTGAACGGGACGGTCCGCAAGCCGTCCAGGATCCCGGTCGTCGGCCCGACCCACGAGCTCGGCGCGGCACTGGCCAGGGCCGCGAGGAGGAAGGGCGGCCTGACGCTGCGCGTGAAGACCGACACCGTCCACGGGAAGCGGTCGGCGTCCAACGTCATCGCCGACACCGAGCGGGGCCGGGGCGACAACGTGGTGCTGCTCGGCGCGCACCTCGACAGCGTCAAGGACGGCCCCGGGATCAACGACAACGCGACCGGCTCCGCCGCGCTCCTCGCGATCGCCGGGAAGATCGGGAAGCTCCGCAGGGGCGACCTGCGCAACCGGGTGCGGTTCGCCTGGTGGGGCGCGGAGGAGGAGGGCCTGCGCGGCTCGACGCACTACGTGGAGTCCCTGGACCGCCGCGACCGCGACGCCATCGCCCTCAACCTGAACTTCGACATGCTCGGGTCGCGCAACGGCACCCGCGGCGTGTACGACGGCGACCACTCCACCCGCGCCGGGACGCGGGCGCCCGCCGGTTCGGGCGCGATCGAGAAGATGTTCCGGGACTACTTCAAGGGCCGCAGGCTGCCGACGACCGAGAGCTCCCTCAACGGGCGCTCCGACTACGGCCCGTTCGCCGAGCACGGCATCCCGGTCGGCGGCATGGACACCGGCGCCGACGGCGTGAAGACCGCCGCGGAGGCCAAGGCGTTCGGCGGCAGGGCGGGCAAGGCGTACGACCCGTGCTACCACTCCGCGTGCGACCGGCTGAGGAACGTGCACCTGAGGTTCCTCGACACGAACGTCGACGGCATCGCGCACGTCACCCAGCACCTGGCGCGCACCACGGTGGCGGTCAACGGCGGGGCGCGCGTGCAGGTGGCGCTGGACCCGTCCTACCGGCCGCTCTGGCAGGGCCCCTACCAGCTTCGGTGATCGGCCGAGTCGACGAGGATGCTGCCGTTGCGGGTGTCCAGCTTGACGCTGCGCGCGGACGCCGAGTCCTGGTGCACGGACGGGTCGATCGTCCTGGAGCCGTTGGCCGTGGACATGGCGATGGCGTAGCCCTCGCCGCCCGGGAGCCAGACGCGGATGGAGCCGTTGGCGCTGCTGGCCCGGACGTGCGCGGGAGCGGAGGCGAACCCGAGCCGGACGCCGCCGTCGAGCGTCTTGGCGGTGACGCGTTCGGCGGTCAGCCCCGCGACGTCGATGGAGCCGTTCGCGGTGTCCAGGTCGGCGGTCTTGACGTCGCCGCTGAGCTTGATGCGGCCGTCGCGCGAGCGGGCCGTCAGCCGGTCGGCGGTGAGTCCCGTCGCGACGACCGAGCCGTTGCTGCTGTCCAGGTCGGCGGTGGTGGCGCGCCCGGAGACGCGCAGCGACCCGTCCCTGGAACTGATGGACGCCGAGGTCGCCCGCAGGTCGGTCACCTCGATCGATCCGTTGTGGGAGTGCAGCTTCACCGCCCCGGCGAGGCCGGACGCGGTGATCGACCCGTCCCGGCTGTCGATCTCCACGGGCACGTCGCGGGGGACTTGGACGCGGTAGGAGACCCCGCATCGGCTGAAGCCCACCGTCGCCTTGGCGCACTTGGCCGACAGCGTGAGCGTGTCGTCCTCGGTGAGCCGCTTGGCGACCGGCTTGTTCTTCTCGTTGGACCAGCGCAGCCGCTCGCTGACCTTGATCGTGGGGGTGTCGGTGGCCGTCACCTGCACCCGGCTCCCGTCCCCGGTGATCTTCAATGCGGTGATGCCGGCGGGCGCCGTGTAGGAGCGGGTCTCCTCGCCGCTGCCGAAGCTCACGTTGCCGCAGCCGGTCAGCGCGGCCGCCGCGACCGCCAGCACCGCCGTCGCCGTCAGGGTCTTCACGTGGTCACTCCCGTTGTCGCCTTGCGCCCGTACGGAACCAGCCTGCTCTTCACGGGACGCCGTCACCAGGAGGGGAGCCGGTCATCGTGCGGTGGGGCTAACCCCACCCCGGGCGGGGGAGCGGACCGGGTCAGCGTTCTCCGCCGGGCTTCCAGAGGACGTCGCCGTGCTCGGCGTTGGCGACGCGGCAGAGGATGAACAGGAGGTCGGACAGCCGGTTGAGGTAGGTGGCGGCCAGCGGGTTGACGCCGCCCTCGGCCGCCTCCGGGTCGCCGTCCGCGGCGGAGCCGTGCGCCTCGACGGCCGCCCAGGCGGAGCGTTCGGCGCGCCGCGTGACCGTCCGCGCGACGTGCAGCAGCGCCGCGCCCGGGGTCCCGCCCGGGAGGATGAAGCTGCGGAGCGGTTCGAGCGTCTCGTTGTGCTCGTCGCAGGCCGCCTCAAGGCGTTCGATGTAAGGCGGTTCGACGCGCAGCGGGGGGTACTGCGGGTCCGGCACGACCGGCGCGCACAGGTCGGCGCCCACGTCGAACAGGTCGTTCTGGACGCGGGTCAGCAGCGCGACCACGTTCTCCGGCAGGTCGCCGAGCGCGATGGCGGTGCCGATCGCGGCGTTGGCCTCCTCGACGTCGGCGTAGGCGGCGAGGCGCGGGTCCGTCTTCCGGGTGCGGGACGCGTCGCCGAGCGCGGTGGTGCCGTCGTCCCCGGTCCGGGTGTAGATCCGCGACAGGACGACGGGGTTATCCCTGTTCTTCGCCATAGCCGCACCCTAGCGCCGCAGGGCATCGAAGCACGTTCGGTAGGGTTTCGGAAAGACTCCCGGAGGCCGCCGTGTACGACTACATCATCGTGGGAGCGGGCAGCGCGGGGTGCGTTCTCGCCGCCCGGCTGACCGAGGATCCGTCGGTCGCGGTCCTGCTGCTGGAGGCCGGCCCGCCCGACGACGCGCCCGAGATCCACATTCCGGCCGCCGTGGCGGGCATGATCAAAGGCCCGTTCGACTGGGACTACGCCACCGTCCCGCAGGAGAACGCCGCCGGACGCAGCGTGTACTGGCCGCGGGGGCGCACGCTCGGCGGCAGCTCGTCCACCAACGCGATGATCTACGTGCGCGGCTCCCGGTACGACTACGACACCTGGCGCGACGTCCACGGCTGCGAGGGCTGGGGCTACGAGGACCTGCTGCCCTACTTCCGCCGCGCCGAGGACCAGCAGCGCGGCGACGTCCCGTACCACGGCGTCGGCGGGCCGCTGCGCGTGGAGGACCTGCGCTACAAGCACCCGCTGACCCGCGCCTGGGTGCAGTCGGCCAAGGCGTACGGGCTGGCCGCGAACCCCGACTTCAACGGCGCGCGGCAGGACGGCGTGGGCTTCTACCAGGTCACGCACAAGCGCGGCCGCCGCTGGTCCACCGCCGCCGGGTACCTGCACCCGATCGAGTACCGCCCGAACCTCACCGTCGTCACCGACGCGCTCGCGACCCGGGTGGTGATCGAGGACGGCCGCGCCACCGGCGTCCGGTACGAGGCGCGCGGTGAGACCATGCTGGCCCGCGCCGGGGCGGAGGTCATCGTGTCCGGCGGCGCGGTGAACAGCCCGCAGCTGCTCATGCTCTCCGGCGTCGGGCCCGCCGACCACCTGCGCTCGGTGGGGATCGACGTCCTGGCCGACTCCCCGGTCGGGCAGCGGCTCCAGGACCACCCGTTCGTGAACGTCATGTTCGCCACGCCCCGCAGCAAGAGCCTGTGGGAGCTGGCGAACGCGCGCTCCCTGGCCCTCTACCAGGCGCTCGGGCGGGGACCCTACGCGTCCAACATCGCCGAGGCGGGCGGGTTCGTCCGGACGGTCGAGGGGCTGCCCGCCCCCGACCTGCAGTACCACGTCCTGCCCACGCCGTTCGTCGAGCAGGGGCTCGTGGAGGTGGCCGAGCGGCTGCTGTCGGTCATGGTCACCGCGATCTCCGTCGCCAGCCGCGGCTCGCTCACCCTCCGCTCCGCCAGCCCCTACGCCAAGCCCCTGATCGACCCCGCCTACCTCGCGGACAAGGCCGATCTGGACGTGCTGGTCGCCGGGGTCCGCCAGGCGCGGGAGATCGCGGCGTCCGGGCCGCTGGCGTCGCTGGTCGGGGGCGAGTGGGCGCCCGGCGAGCAGATCGAGTCGGACGAGGCCGTCCGGGACTACGTGCGCCGCCAGGTCGCGACCCTGTTCCACCCCGTCGGCACCTGCGCGATGGGCGGCGGCGACTCCGTCTGCGACCCCGAGCTGCGCGTCCGCGGCGTCGACGGCCTGCGGGTGGTGGACGCGTCGGTGATGCCGGCCGTCCCGCGCGGCAACACCAACGCGCCGACGATCGCGATCGCCGAGCGCGCCGCCGACCTGATCCGCGGCCGTACGCCGCTCAAGCCGGCCAACGCCTCGCGCTAGGGCCCCTCCGCCGTATTTTCCTTTTGTCTGGTTTTGTCGGGATTGTCGTGCGGTGATGCTGGTGGTGACCGCGCCGGGATGGACCCGGCGGGACCGAAGACAGCACGGGCGCGCGAGGCAGGGGTGTGCCGCGGCCCGGCGGGGGAGGCCCAGATGGAGGCCACGGTTCTGGAATCCATGCGGACGACGCTGCGCGGCCCGGTCCTCGGACCGCAGGACTCGGACTACGAACGGGCCCGCGCGATCTACAACGCGATGATCGGCACCTGTCCCGCCGCCATCGTCCGGTGCGCCGACGCCGCGGACGTGGCGGAGGCCATCGGCATGATCCGCGACATCGGCGCCGAACCGGCCGTCCGGGGCGGCGGGCACAGCGGCGCCGGCCTGTGCCTGGTGGAGGGCGGCGTGACCATCGACCTGTCGCCCATGCGGTGGGTGCGGGTCGACCCGGAGGCGCGCACGGCCGAGGTCGGCGGAGGCAGCCTGCTGGGCGACCTGGACCACGCCACCCACGGCTTCGGGCTGGCCACGCCCACCGGGATCAACTCGACCACCGGGGTCGGCGGGCTCACGCTCGGCGGCGGCCACGGGCACCTCACCCGCAAGTACGGCCTCACGGTGGACAACCTGATCGCCGCCGACGTTGTTCTGGCGGATGGGTCGCTGGTCACTGCGTCCGAGACGCGCGACCCTGATCTGTTCTGGGCGCTGCGCGGCGGAGGCGGGAACTTCGGCGTCGTCACCTCGTTCACCTACCGGCTCCACCCGGTGGACACGGTCGGGGTGGGCATCACCGCGTGGCCGATCGACGCGGTCCCTGAGGTTCTGAGGTGGTACCGGGAGTTCCTGCCTCAGGCGCCCGAGGACCTGAGCGGCTTCTTCGCCGTCCTCACCGTCCCGCCCGGGCCGCCGTTCCCCGAGGAGCTTCACGGCAAGAAGATGTGCGCCGTCGTGTGGTGCTACACGGGCGATCCGAACGGACTGGAGGACGCTATTGCGTCGGTGAACGATGCCGGGCGTCCTGCGTTCCAGTTCACGGCGCCCATGCCTTACCCCATGCTCCAGAGCATGTTCGACGAGCTTCTCCCGCCCGGGCTGCAGTGGTACTGGCGGGGAGACTTCTTCGACCGCATTGGTGACGACGCCATCGATCTGCACCTCGAGCACGGTTCGGAGCTGCCGACCCCGCTGTCCACCATGCACCTCTATCCGATCGACGGCGCGGTGCACCGGATGGGCGCCGACGACACCGCCTGGAGCTACCGGGACGCTCTATGGTCGGCCGTCTACGTCGGCATCGACCCTGATCCGGCGAACGCCGCGCTCATCCGGCAGTGGTGCGTGGACTACTGGGAGGCGCTGCACCCGCACTCGATGGGGGGTTCCTACGTGAACTTCATCGGGGCGGACGAAAGGGAGGACCGGGTTCGGGCCACGTACGGGGACCACTACGACGAACTCGCGCGGATCAAGGCCGAGTACGACCCGGGCAACTTCTTCCAGGCCAACCAGAACATTCGTCCGGCTGCGCACGTCTGACGCCCGGCCGCACACGTTCGACGCCCGGCCGCGCCGGAAGGGGGGCTGGCCTGCGGCGCTGTAAACGAGAGCGCCCCCGTCCGGAAGGACGGGGGCGCGGCGTGCGTACAGGCGGGGGGCGTCACCGCTTGCTCGCCTTGGCGACGCGGACGCGGTGCGCCTTCTTGGCTTCCTCCCGCAGCGCCCGCACGCGGTCCTTGATGATCACATTGCTGAATTCCGGACGGTTCATGTCCGTCTCCCTGTTCCCGCCGGACCCGTCTTGGCCCGACATGTACAAGGCTCGTCCTAAGACCCCACCCCCCACATCGGTACGACGCCTTATCCGGGCCCCTAGGACGCCTTAGATTCGTGCCCACCCCCACGAAGGAGCCTCAGATGGACGCCCAGGCGGGCACGCAGGAACTGGCCGAGCGGTTCGTCGCGTCCGGGCAGGAGGTCGGGCTCCAAGTCGCCGCCTACCTGAACGGCGAGCCCGTGGTGAACGTGTGCGTGGGTAAGGCCGATGCGACTACGGGCCGCCCGGTCGACGAGCGAACGCTCTTTCCCAGTGGCCCGGGGCCGATTTCGACGGTCGTCCATGTGCTTGCGGAGCGTGGACTGCTCGACTACGGCACCCCGGTCGCCGCCTACTGGCCGGAGTTCGGCGCCCACGGCAAGACCGACGTCACGCTTGCACACGTCCTCACCCATTCCGCCGGGGTACCGCAGACCCCGGCCGGCATCACACTCGACGACCTCGCCGACTGGGATGGGCTGTGCGCGCGGATCGCGGACCTGCGGCCGCTCTGGCGGGCGGGCGCCACGAGCGGGCACCACGGGCTGACCTACGGTTTCATCCTCGGCGAGGTCGCCCGCCGGGTCACCGGGCGGCCCGTCTCGGCGGTGCTGCGGGACGAGGTCGCCGCTCCGCTCGGCGTCCCCGACGACCTGTTCTTCGGCGTCCCGGCCGGACACCTGTACCGAGTTGCGCGGCTGGAGGACGGGGACCGATCGGACAGCCTGCTGGACTTCCCGGACGGTTCGCTGTACCACGAGGTAGTTCCGCCATGGATGCAGGTGGGTGCCGCATTGACGAACCGGCCCGAGAGTCAGGTGCTGGACCTTCCGTCCGGCGGTGCGGCGACGGCCGATGCCCTCGCTCGCATGTACGCCGCGCTCATCGGTGAGGTGGACGGCATTCGCCTCATCGGCCCGATCAGGACCGGTCGGCTCTCGGCGGTGGTCACGATGAAGGAAGACCGGGTGACCGGGCTGCCGTCGCCCAGAGGATTGGGGTACTTCGTCGGCACTGTGGACATGGGCGACGGGAGCGCCTTCGGCTGGCCGTCCGGTACCGGCGGCCTGGCATTCGCCGACCCCCGGCGAGGGTTCTCCTTCGCGTATCTGCCCAGCCTTCTGACCGCCGGGTTGGCGGACCGCGCCTACCAATTCGCCGACGGTATTCGGCTGGCACTGGGGCTGGAGACGGCGATGATCCAGGCCGTACGGAGGAGGAGGGCGGAGCGCGCGGTCCGTCGTGTTCGTGCTCGTGTGGCTCGGCGCAGGGCGACCGAAGTCAGGCGTCGTCTGTAGGACGTCGTCTACCGGGGGGACGGAAAGGAGGTGGACAGGTGGGGGCTTGGTCTGTCACCATCCTGGCCATGATCTACGAAAGGGGCGCCGCCGCCCTCGTCCGGTGAGCGTCTTCGCGCAGCGGGAAGCTGCCGAGATCCGCGCGGAATGGCTTGGTCATCTGCTTTCCAGCCTGCCCGCTGACCGTGCGGCCGCCGAGGCCGCCATCTCTGAGCTGTACCGGCTGATCGGGGCCGATCCTCCACGTTTCCACTGGGTCGCCTCACCTGTGGCTGCCCTGGAGACCGTTCCGCCTGGACTGCGGTTGCGGGCGTCCGAGTCTGTGGACCGTATCGCCGACTGGCCGCTGGTGCTGCGGTTCCGCAGGCTGATCAGTGAACTGACCGCGCAGCTCGATGTCTCCGTTATGCGCCATCAGCGTGCATTGGACAAGTTGTTGGGGCAGGTCGTGCGAGCGCCGCTCATGGCGTCCCGCCGCAGCACGCTCGCCATGGCGCTCTGGTCGGTTCGGGATGTGGGCTGGCGGAGCGACTCCTGGTACGCGGCTCTCTGTGCGTCCTGGTCCGCCCACTACGACGCGATTCGCCGGACGTCCGGTGTCGTCTTCACGCCTGAGCAGAATTGTCTGCTCGACCTTTGGGGGGCGGCGGTCCGGTCGTGTGGCTGGTGGTGGCCGCGCGAAGACGTCTGCGTCGTATCCGAGCGGCCCGTCGAGATCCATACCGAGGTCTGGGGCGACGAAGGGCAGGTGCGGCTGCATCGCCCGGACGGCCCGGCCCTCCGGTTCGCCGACGGCTGGGACGTCCATGCCTGGCACGGCACGAAAGTGCCGTCCTGGGTGATCGACGACGAACCCGACGTCGAACGGATCGCGCGGGAGACCAACATCGAGGTCCGCCGGTGCGCGATCGAGAAGATCGGCTGGGGCGACTACATCGACCGGGCCGGGCTGCGGCTGGTGGCCGCCGCGCCGGACCCCGGCAACCCCGGCTCCGAACTGCGGCTCTACGACCTTCGGGAGCAGACCCGGGTGCTGCTCGCGGTCAACGGCTCCGTCGAACGCGACGGGCACCGCCGCCGGTACGGGCTGACCGTGCCGGGCGGGATCGACGACCCGGTCGCCGCCGCCGGATGGACGTACGGGCTGTCCGGTGATCAGTACTCACGACTCGTCCGCCGAACCTGAGGTGACTTCGATGACTGTAACTCTCGCGTCTCTTTCCCAACAGACTGGGCTCGCCGTGCTCGACCATCTTGAGCAATCGGTGAGCATCCCCGTTATCGACGGGATCCAAGCTCAGGGCGACCTGATCGTCATTCCGTTCTCTGAGGTCTCGGTGTCCGTGTCGTTCTGGCCGAATGCCACCTGGAGGGAAGTGCCGGCCGAAGGGGTTGAACTGCTCCGGGGTGCGGCGGGCGGTAATCCGCATACGCTCGTCGCCGATCCTGGCGCTTGTCGCTGGACTACGCATTTGTCGGACGCCGGTGGCCTTGCTATTGGTGTCTTCGAGGCGTCTGCTCCTGTCTATCTGCTGCATCCTGAGCATGGTGCCTCTGGGTGTACGCCGGGGCGCTATGTCGTCCGGCGGCAGCGCGAATACGCGGCGGGGGGATGGGGGTCATTGGGGTCGCGCCTGGTCGCTGACTGAGGCATGTGGCCCTGCTCGGTGTGCCTTCCGGTCTGGTGCCTGGCTGGCTGCGCGGGCGTCATTCTTTGGTGGGTGTATCCGATACGTGGGCGGTTGTTGCGTAAGCCGTGGGTGGGCGCTGCTTTCGGAGGCAGCGCCTTCCTCGGTGCTTCGATTGGTGATCTCTTTTGCTGGTGGGGTTCCGCTGCTGGCTGGTCGCTGCGTTCCTGTCTTGGTCGGTGCGTGGCTGAGATCTGCTTTCTATCGGTTTTGTGTGGTGGCCGTGGTGGGCGGCTGAGGTGCCTTCCGTGGGTGGGTGCGCTTGTTCCGGTGTGTCGCCGGTTGCTGTCACTTTGGTTGCGGTGGTGGTTTGGGTGTGGTGTTCATCTGCGGAGTTCGTGCGGGGGGCTGGTTGGGCCGCGCTTCGCGCGGAAGGCCCTCGGCGAGGGGGTGGGTTTTTGTTTTCGGGGCGTTGGTGTTTGGTGAAGGGTTGGAAAAAGGTGGTGACAGTAATGTGGCGTGTCTGAATTGTCTGCCGGTATTGGTGGAGCAATCGTTTATGATGGGGGGACGGAATTCGGGTTGGGGGTGAATGTTCGTGACGGTGCTCGCACCGGTTGGCGTGGTCGCCAATGACCGGCGTGAATGGGAAGATCGCGAGTGGTTCCCGCCTGGTCCGCAACTGGCTATCTGCCTGTCCGGTGAGAAGAACCGGCTGGACGATCTGGCCGATGAAGAACTGCTCCAGGTCGCGGCGGCGGCCCGGCGGCAGACCTCGTGGGCGCAGGCGCGGGAGCTGGCCGCGATCGCCGAACTCACCCGCCGCCACACCGCCGACGAGGACTCCGACGACACTGACCACCGGATCCTGTCCGGCCGGGAGTCGGTCACCGAAGAGGTCGCCGCCGCACTGACCGTTACGAGCAACACCGCCGCCAACCTGGTCCACCTCGCCGAGCGGCTGACCGGCCCCCTGGCCGAGACGGGAGAGGCGCTCGGCGCCGGACGACTCGACATGGCCAAGGCCCGCGTCATCTGCGATGTCACCGACCGGCTTCCCGAAGAGGTGGCCGGACGGGTGGAGCGTGCGGCGCTGGAGACTGCGTCCGGGCAGACCACGGGACAACTGCGCCGCCGCATCAGGAGAATCGCGCAGCGCCTCGCACCCGAAGCAGTCGAAGAGCGCAGGCGGGAGGCGGCCCGGCTACGGCGGCTGGAGCTGTGGGACACCCCGTCCGGTACCAGCGATCTGGTCCTGTGCGACCTGGCCGCCGAGGATGCCCACGCCATCTTCAACAAGATTACCGCCGCCGCGCACGGCATCAAGGCCGATGGCGACGCCCGGCCACTGAGCGCGATCCGCGCCGACCTCGCCGCACAACTGCTGCACGGCGCTGAACTGCCCGAGGCGATCCGCGCCCTGCTGACGGAGACGCGCGACGACAATGCGAGCGGTGGTTCTGTCGGCGATGGTGATGTCGCGCCGTCCGCCCCCGCCGTCGCTCACTCCGGAACCTGTCAAACCGGATGAGACGTCAGGCCACGTGGGTGGTTTGTGGCTTGTTGTCGGTCTGGGGTTGGGGTGGCGGGTTGATCCAGACCTTGTCCGGTAGCGGGGGC
>NZ_SMKB01000349.1:0-5577 GCF_004348575.1 Actinomadura sp. 7K534 | reverse complement strand
GGTCACACCGGGGGCGGGGTGACGTCGGCGCCGGGGGAGTCGCCGTCGTCTGCTGCTTCGGTGGCGTGCCCGCCGAACTGCTGGCGGAGGGCCGCGACCACCCGCATGGCAGGGGAGTCCTCCTGGCGGGACGCGAACCGCGCGAACAGGGAGGCGCTGATGGCAGGCAGCGGGACGGCGTGCTCCACGGCGGCCTGCACCGTCCAGCGGCCCTCGCCGGAGTCGTTGGCGTAGCCGCGCAGGTCGTCGAGTTCGGGGTCCTCGGCGAGCGCCCGGTTCAGCAGGTCCAGCAGCCAGGACCGGATGACCGTGCCCTCCTGCCAGCTCAGGAACGTCTCCGGCACCCGGGTCACGATGCCGCTGGCCTCGATCAGCTCGAAGCCCTCGCCGAACGCCTGCATCATCGCGTACTCGATGCCGTTGTGGACCATCTTCACGAAGTGCCCGGCGCCGGTCGTCCCGGCGTGGACGAAGCCGTACTCCCCCGCGGGCTTGAGCGTCTCGAAGATCGGCATGAGGCGCTTCACCGTGTCGTCCTCGCCACCGACCATGAGCGCGTAGCCGTTCTCCAGGCCCCACACGCCGCCGCTGACGCCGCAGTCCACGAACCCGATCCCCTTGGCGGCGAGCACGTCGCCGTGCTTCTGGTCGTCCACATAGTGGGTGTTGCCGCCGTCAATGACGACGTCGCCAGGCTGAAGAGTTTCCCCCAGGCTGTGGATGGTGTCCGTGGTGGGTTGCCCAGCAGGCACCATCACCCACACGGCGCGCGGCGGGGACAGCCGTTCGGCCAGCTCCTGGACCGAGCCCACGTCGCTGAGGGCGGGATCGTGGTCGTAACCCACGACCGTGTGGCCGCCCCTGCGCAGCCGCTCGGCCATGTTGCCGCCCATCTTGCCCAGGCCGATGATGCCAAGCTCCATGAAAAGCCCACTCTCTTCCTGTGCGTAACTGCACGCGCGTCCACATGCGCATGCCGGACCGCACGGTTCCCT
Organism: Actinomadura sp. 7K534; assembly: GCF_004348575.1. Lineage (NCBI taxonomy): Bacteria > Bacillati > Actinomycetota > Actinomycetes > Streptosporangiales > Thermomonosporaceae > Actinomadura > Actinomadura sp. 7K534. The sequence goes on along the minus strand of NZ_SMKB01000349.1, from coordinate 4,582 downwards.
GCCGCGCGGCCGGATACCGCGCGGCCGTCAACCGCACCTACTGATCTTCACGCGTGCGCGGCCGCGGGGGCGACCCCGAAGAACGTCGTCCCCAGGTGCGCCCAGAGCTGTGCATGCCCCGGGGGCGATCCTTCTCACCGCATGACCGCCACTGCGAAGGGCGAGAAGGGTGATATGCGACTTACCTCGACGACACCCTCGCCCCTACCCGGACAGCCGGACGGGCATGATCAGGTAGCGGTAGTTGGGGTTCTCGCCGTCCTGCGGCGGCTTCCCGGTGAGGACGGCCGGCTTCGTCGGCGTCGTGAAGGACAGCCTCGCCACGTCCGAGCCGATCGCTGAGAGCCCGTCGAGGAGGAACCCGGGGTTGAAGGCGATGTCGATGTCCTCGCCCTCCAGCGTCGCCTCCAGGGCCTCCACGGCCTGAGCCTCGTCGCCGGTCCCGGCCTCCAGGACGACCTCGCCCTGGCTGAACGAGAGCCGCACGGGGGTGTTGCGCTCCGCCACCAGCGAGACGCGCTTGACCGCCTCGATGAACGGCGCGGTCTGGATCTCGGCGAGGCCCGCGTACTCGCTCGGCAGCAGCGACCGGTACTTGACGAAGTCGCCGTCCAGGAGGCGGGAGGTGGTCCGGCGGCCGCCGCCCTCGAAGCCGATCATGCCTTCGCCGGTGCCGCCCGCACCGCCGAGCGCGATCGACACCTCCGCGCCCGCCGTCAGCGACTTGGCGGTGTCGGCGAGCGTCCTGGCCGGGACGAGCGCGACGGCGGAGAAGTCGGGACGCTCCGGCTTCCAGTGCAGCTCGCGCACGGCCAGCCGGTAGCGGTCGGTGGACGCGAGCGTGACGGTCTCGCCCTCGATCTCCACACGGACGCCGGTCAACATGGGGATCGTGTCGTCCTTGCCCGCGGCGATCGCGACCTGGGACACGGCGGCGGCGAACTCGTCACTGCCCACGGACCCCGCGGCCGGCGGCATCTCCGGCAGCGTCGGGTAGTCCTCCACAGGCATGGTGAGGAGTGTGAACTTCGCGCTGCCGCAGCGGAGCATCACCTTCGCGCCGTCGGTCGTCACCTCCACAGGGTGTGGAGGAAGGCTGCGGGAGATCTCTGCGAGAAGGCGTCCGGACACGAGCGCCGTTCCCGCCTCCTCTACGTCGATGTCCGTGGACACCTGTGCGGAGACCTCGTAGTCGAACGCGGACAGCTTCAGCCGGTCGCTGTTCTCCTCACCCCCCGCGACGATGTGCATGCCGGCGAGGACAGGCACCGGGGGGCGGACCGGGAGCGTGCGCGCGGTCCACGCGACGGCGTCGGCAAGGGCGTCTCTGTCGATGCGGAACTTCAAGGGGACCCGCCTCCTGCAGGTGTCGGACAACGGTGAGGTGATCCTGCCTCGGCCCGGGCGCTCGGGACAGGTTCTCCCCAGGCCCTGATTTGAGATGGATCTTTTCTTGGATAGAGAAGTAGTGCAGTACCAGTCATAGGGGCGGTGGATAGTGTGGACAGACCCCGTTTTCCCAGGTCAGAGCGCGTTTCTCTGTCCACCGGCCCTGTGCATGGGGAGTGGACGGCGCGGCGGCGCCTGGGGACGGCGAATCTTTCCCCACACGTCGTCCTCAAGTCATCCCCCGGTTTTCCACGAGTTCTCCACGGGTATGCCCACGGTTTCGACGGCCTGTGTACACGGGACGCGTGGTCAGCGGAGTCCTCCCCAGGTCCGTCCCCAAGTCGTCCACCGGATGTCCACGGGATGTCCACCGGTTGTCCCCAGGTGGCCGGGTGCTCGTGCACAGCCGGTCCACATCCGTCCACGGTTCATCCTCAGGTTCTCCAGGGGTTGCCCACCGGGTTATCCACGAAAATCCCCAGAGTTTTCCACAACTTGTGAGTAGCGCCTTTGCTTCTCGGGGGATGCGCGCCTTTTGCCCCTTTCGTTGGGCGAACGGGGTGTGGACGAGGCGTCCGGAGCCCGTCCACAGGCGTCGTGCAGGTCTGTCCACAGTGTGCAAAAGGTGCCGGTCAGCGCTTGCGGGCCTGGTGCTTGATCCGCCCCGTCAGCTCCGTGACCTGGTTGTATATGGCGCGGCGCTCGGCCATCAGCGACCGGATCTTGCGTTCGGCGTGCATGACCGTCGTGTGGTCGCGGCCGCCGAACTGCTGCCCGATCTTGGGGAGGGACAGCTCGGTCAGCTCCCGGCACAGGTACATCGCGATCTGCCGCGCGGTGACCAGCATCCGCGAGCGCGACGGCCCGCACAGGTCCTCGATCGTCGTCCCGAAGTACTCGACCGTCTGCGCCATGATCATCGCCGCGGTGATCTCGGGACCGGAGTCGTTGGGGATGAGGTCCTTGAGGACGATCTCGGCGAGCTTCATGTCCACCGACTGCCGGTTCAGGCTCGCGAACGCCGTCACCCGGATCAGCGCGCCCTCCAGCTCGCGGATGTTCGTCGCGATCTGCGAGGCGATGAACTCCAGCACGTCCGGCGGCGCGGCCAGGCCCTCCTGGCGCGCCTTCTTCTGCAGGATCGCGATCCGCGTCTCCAGCTCCGGCGGCTGGACGTCGGTCGTCAGGCCCCACTCGAACCGGTTGCGCAGCCGGTCCTCCAGCGTCACCAGCTCCTTGGGCGGCCGGTCGCTGGAGATCACGATCTGCTTGCTGGCGTTGTGCAGCGTGTTGAACGTGTGGAAGAACTCCTCCTGCGTCTGCTCCTTGCCCTCAAGGAACTGGATGTCGTCCACAAGGAGGATGTCGACGTCGCGGTACCGGCGGCGGAACCCGTCGGCCTTTCCGTCGCGGATCGAGTTGATGAAGTCGTTCGTGAATTCCTCGGAACTCACATAGCGGACGCGCGCCCCATTGAAGAGGCTCTGCGCGTAATGCCCGATCGCGTGGAGAAGGTGCGTCTTGCCGAGACCGGAGTCGCCGTAGACGAACAGCGGGTTGTACGCCTTGGCCGGCTGCTCGGCCACCGCGACCGCGGCGGCGTGCGCGAACCTGTTCGACGACCCGATGACGAACGTCTCGAACGTGTACTTGGGGTTCAGGCGCGCGTGCTCGGACGCGACGGCACCCGAACCGGACGAGCCGCCCCCACCGCCTGGCACCGGCGCAGGCCCACGGGACTCGGAGCCCTCCTCGTCCCGGAAGGGACCCTCGCTCCGGTAGGGCTCCTCACCGCGGTACTGAGCCTCGCCACCACCGCCGTACTGCTCCGAGCCCGGGTACTGCTGCTCGCCGCCGCCGAACGACGGGTCGCCCCCTTGAAACGTGTCTTCGGCGCGGCCGCGCTGTGGCTCGTTCCCACCGTGCTGGGGTTCGTGACCCTGTTCCTCGGCACGGCCGCCTCCTGGACGCAGCGGCCCCAGGGTGCGGTCGTTCAGATGCGAGCGCGGTGGACGACCGGAAGGCTCGCCACCGAAACCCTCCTGGTCCCCGTAACCCGGGTAGCCCTGCGGGCCGCGCCCGTCGCGCCCGTCATAAGGGGCCGAACCCCGTCCACCGGGCCCCCCGCCATACGCGGGGGGACGGGACGCAGGCGGATAAGACCCACGGTCGTCATCCTCAGGCTGTGGATAACCTCCGGGCGATCCCTGGCCGGGAGCGGCCCCCGGCTGGGGCCGGTACCCCTGCTCGCCGAACGACCGCTCCGGAAACGGGCGCTCGGACCGGTCGGACCGTTCGCCACGCGACGGATCACCGCGCGTCGGGTCGGTATAGGACGGGTCGCCGTACTGCTGCTCCCCGTAACCAGAGTCCGTGTAAGACCGATCCCGGTCTCGATCCCGGTCTCGATCCCGATCGCGGTCGTCCTGCGGCCGATCCCCATAGGGGTCTGGGTAAGTAGGTGTGGCGTCGTGCATACCGGGCCCGGCCCCGGCCCCAGGAATGGGCGCCGAAAGCGGCTCCCCTGTCCCTGGCCGCGAGCCCGTCCCAGGCCCTGCGCCAGGCGCGGTACCAGGGGCGACGGGCGGTTCCGGCTGGACGGTCACCGCGACACGGATCTCCCTGCCCAGCTCACGCGACAGGGCCTGCGTGATCAGGTTGCGCAGCCGGGTCTCCAGCGCGTCCTTGGCGAACTCGTTCGGGGCGGCAAGCAGAGCCGTCCCCTCCACCAGCGCCAGCGGGCGGACCATCGGCAGCCATGCGCGGTAACTGGGAGACAGATCACTCTCGGACAGTGCGGTGAGGGTGCGGGCCCAGACTGATCCGAGATCCTGACCGTCCATGCGCAAGGTCCCCTCCCCCTCCGTTCGTCGGAGTACCTGACTGCCCGTCTGTCCCGCGGGGCGCGATCGGCCTCACAGGGCACGGCCGCGACGCGGAAGCCTTACTCTCTCACGAGTTGTCCACAGAGTTGTCCACATGCTGTGCATAGGCATAGGGCACCCTGTGTAAAACCCGTACGGTGGGTTCCTGCGCGCGGGGTCGGGAAGTGTCCGGCCTCTGGAGACCGGAACGGGAGCGGTTCTGAACGGGGGGTTCGCGGGGCGGAAGATACCGACATCAGATCGTCGAGTTCGTCGAAGGAGCGTCGGCTCGCCCGGACGACCCTAACCGCTGCGGGCCACACCCGCAA